>NZ_PNOR01000041.1 GCF_002869765.1 Deinococcus planocerae
CGAGTCAACGCCTCTTTCCGGCTCGTCGGGGCTTATCGCAGGTAAGCGCGTCCTTCATCGGCTCCAGTGCCAGGGCATCCACCGTGGACCCTTGTTCTCTTGACCATTCTGTCTCTGTCCTCAACCCACTCTCCCATAGGGAGAGACGGGTAGATTCGTGCATTTCTCGCTCGCACCTTCGCTTGTCATGCTGCTCGCCTCAACCGAGGCTCAGAAAAGATACAGGCCCGCCCCCGTCTTGTCAAGAGCCTGACCTTGGCCCTGAGCACAGGAGGCGTGGTACGCTCCGGCCATGCAGGTCAAGGTGGTGTTTTTCGCGCGTCTGAGGCGGGAATCCGGGCTGGAGACAGCGAGCCTGGACGTGCCGAGCGGCGCGACGGTGAGGGGGCTGGCGAGTCAGGTCGAGGCACAGTACGGGCTGAGCCTGCGCGGCTGCATGGTGGCCGTCAACGAGACGTACGCCGCGCCGGACCAGCCGCTGAGCCCCGGGGACGAGGTGGCTTTCCTGCCCCCGGTGGCGGGTGGCTCCGAGGGAGAGACCCGGTGCGAGGTGGTGACCGCGCCTCTCTCGCTGACTGAGGCCGATGCCTTCCTGGTGCGCCCGGAGTACGGGGCGCAGGCTTATTTCGTGGGCACGGTCCGTTCGCCCAACCGGGGCAGGAGGGTGGATTTCATCGAGTACGAGGGCTTCGCCCCGATGGCCGAGCAGGTGATGCAGGGGGCCGCCGCCGAGGCCCGCGGGCGGCACGGGGAGCTGCGGGTGATCGTTCAGCACCGCCTGGGCAGGCTGCTGCCCGGCGAGGCGAGCATCCTGATCGGCGTGGCGAGCCCGCACCGACGCGCGGCATTGGAGGCGTGCGACTTCCTGATCGAGCACCTCAAGGTCCACCTTCCTGTCTGGAAGCACGAGGCGGATGAGGAGGGCGAACACTGGGTAGACGGGCAGACCGGGCATCCCACCCTATAACGCCGGGAGACGACCACGCGCCGCCTCTGTTCAACGGGAGCGGGGCTGCGGGTTGCTGCGGGCGTGTTCCTCGAAATGGAGGTAATACCGGCTCGCCAGCGCGGCCATGAGCACCACGACGAACCCGAGGACGGCGAGCTGGGGCCAGCCTGACCGCCCCGTCACGAGCCCGTTGAACACGAAGTGCAGGGCGACGCTCAGGAGCAGACCGCGCGAGCGCCACCAGCGTCCGCCGCGCAGGTGACGGCCTCCCAGGGCGTACCCCTGCGGGGCGCTGAACAGGGCGTGGGCCAGGGTGGTGAGCAGGGCGTGCCACGTGGCGGCGGGCGCGCCGAAGCCCAGCGTGTAGGTGACGTTCTCCAGCAGGGCGAAGCCCAGCGCGGCGGTGACCGCGTACACGAGACCGTCCATCGGCTCGTCGAAGGCGCGCTCGGTGGTCGCCGTGCTCGCCGCGAGGAACTTGGTGACCTCCTCGATGACCGCGGCGAGGAGCAGCACGAGCCATACCACGTCCAGGCGCTGAAAGCTGCCCTCGAAGGCGGCGGAGACGGCCCAGGCCACCATGCCCCACGCGAAGGTGCGCGCGAGCAGCCACGGGGGCTCGGGGTGGCGGTCGCGCCGCACGAAGAACCACAACCACCCGAACGTCAAGATCACCGACAGGGCGAGCGGGAGGGCGACGGACACGCCGGGCCCTAGGTGCGGACGAGCCGAGCGGGGGCGGCGAGCACCGACTGGTGGGCGAGGTGGGTCAGCGCCAGGGCGAGCGCGTCGGCGGCGTGGTTGTTGAACAGCTCACCGAGGCCCAGGGACGCCTTGACCATGTAGATCACCTGCTCCTTGTCGGCGCGGCCCGTGCCCACCACCGAGCGCTTGACCTGCATGGGGCCGTAGGCGTGAACGGGCACGCCCGCCTGCGCGCACGCGAGCTGCACCACCCCGAAGGCCTGCCCCACCTTGAAGGCCACGTCGGCCTGGCGGCGCAGGATCTGGTCCTCGATGGCGACCGCATCGGGCCGGTACTCCGCCAGGAGACGCGAGACCTCCTCGTGGAGGTACTGGAGGCGGCGCGGCATCACCCAGGCGCTCTCGGTGGTCAGGCAGATGTGGTGAAGGTGGCGCGCCCGGCGCACGTCTCCCTCGACCAGCCCCAGGCCGAGGTTGGCGAGGCCGGGGTCGACGCCGAGCACGATCATGCGGGCAGGATAGCAAGTTCCCGCGCGAACGCCGGTGATTTTTCGCGTGCCGGACGCTGCGCCCGCCGGCATGACCGCAGAGCCGCCACGAAACACCGCCCGGCGAACGTGCGCGGGCGGAGAGGGGGGATGGCCGGGTCAGTGGCTGCCGCAGCCGCCGCTGCCCGCCCCGTCGGGGGACTGGGAGCCGTCGGTGCGGAAGGAGTGGCCGCAGCCGCAAGAGCTCGTGGCGTTGGGATTGTGGACCGTGAAGCCGCCGCCCATCATGTTCTCCACGAAATCCACCTCGCTGCCGAGCAGCAGGGGCAGGCTCATGCGGTCCACGACGAGCTTCACACCGCGGTCCACCACTACGGTGTCGCCCTCGAGTTCGCGGTCGTCGATGGCCATGCCGTACTGGTAGCCGCTGCATCCGCCGCTCTTGATAAACACGCGCACTCCGGCGTTGTCCTTGCCGCTTTGCGAGAGGATCGCCAGCGCCTTCTGGGCGCCGAATTCACTGATGCTGAGAGGACGGGCGGGCGCGCCGTCCTGGAGGTTGGAGTTCAGGGTCGCCGTCATGCGTGAAGCGTAACACCATTGGGGAAAGGAAAAAGTGCCCGGGAGGCAAACTCCGCCGCCTGCGTAGACAGCGCCCCCGGCACGCCCCAGGCCCTTGCATGAAGGTTGTCGCTTACATTCCTTGAGCGCATTCGTATTAAGATTGGGGTATGACCAACCCTTACGCCGAGTGGTTCGAGCAGCTCCGCGCGGAGTACGGCGAGCAGCTCGGGGCCATGCCGCTGCCCGAGGGTCTGCCCGAGCACCTGCGGACGCTGATTCTGGCGGGCGACGAGCAGGCCATCCAGTTTATGATCAAGCTCGCGTGGCAGTTCGGCGCCCAGGTCGGCTACGCGGCGGGCACCAAGCGCGAGGAGGCCCACACCGTCGTGAGCCGCCCGAGCCGCGTGCAGGCCTGACCCCGGGCCCGACCCCCTCCCCCACCCCATCTGGCCCCACCCCGAGGCCGGATGGGGTGTTTCGGTGGAGGGGGCGGGGCGCTCTGCCATCATGGGCCGCATGACCTCCCCCTTCGCCGCGCCCCTCGTCCTCCAGGCTCAGTTCTCGGAACGTGTGTGGGGGGGAAGGCGGCTCGCTCCCGAGGCCCCGTCCCCCGTGGGGGAGGCGTGGGTGGTGTACGAGGGCAACGTGGTGGCGGGCGGGCCCCACGCCGGGCGCACCCTCGGGGGGCTGAGCGGGGCCCACCCGGCGGAGGTGCTCGGAAGCCGCGCGCGGGAGGAGCGCTTTCCGCTGCTGATCAAGCTGCTCGACTGCGCCGAATGGCTGAGCGTGCAGGTCCACCCGGACGACGGGCAGGCGCGCGAGTTGGCGGGAGAAGGGCAGCTCGGCAAGACGGAGGCCTGGCACATCCTGGAGGCCGAGCCGGGGGCCGAACTCATCGCGGGGGTGCGCCCCGGGACCGGGACCGACGAGTTGCGCGCCGCCATCTTGGAGGGCCGGGTGATGGACCACGCCCGGCGCCAGCCCGTCTCGGCGGGGGACACGGTCCTGATGCCCGCCGGAACGCTGCACGCGCTGGGGCCGGGCCTGTTCCTCTACGAGGTGCAGCAGACCTCGGACCTGACCTACCGCGTCTACGACTGGGACCGCCCCCCGAGCGCGGGCCGAGCCCTGCACCTGCGCGAGAGCGCCCTCGTGACGACGAACGCGCAGGCTGCGGTCGAGCACAGCGGCCCCCCCCGGGCCGGGGAAGCGCAGGAACTCACCCGCTGCGACTACTTCATCCTCGAACGCCTCGCGGGCGGGGAGGCCGTGGAGGGCGACACGCGCGGCGAAAGTTTTCACGCCGTGACGGTGATCTCCGGGGAGGCACGGCTGAGGTGGGAGGGCGGCGAGGTCACGCTCGGGGCCCTCGACTCGGTGGTCGTCCCGGCGGCCCTGGGAACGTACCGCCTGGAGGGGGACTTCACGGCCCTGCGCTCCCGGCTGCCCTGAATCGGACGGGACACCCCAGGTCGCGGGGATGGACCTGGGGTGCCGTTCGGACGGACGCGCTCAGGGGCGCGAGGAGTCCTGGTCCTGGCTGATCGTGGGGGCGGAGGCGAGGGCCTGGAGGCCGAGGTTAAGGAGGGTGTCCTGGCCGCGGGTGAGGAGGCGGATGTCGGCCTCGCCGCCGTCGTGGGCGACGTTGGGGGTCACGCGCACGGGGTAGGGGGTGCCGTCGGGCTTGGCGTAGTTCAGGATGGTGAGTTGCAGGGCGGCGTCCTCGCCCACCGGGAAGATGCGGGTGGCCGTGTTGCCGACGCCCGCGGTGGCGCTGCCGATCACCGGGCCGCGCCCGGCGTACTGGACCTCGTAGGCGAAGAACTCGCTGCACGAGGCGCTGCCGCGGTCCACGAGCACCGCGAGCGGCCCGGTCCAGAGCTGGGGGCTGCGCACGCTGCCGAAGCTGCGTCCGTTCTCGAAGCGGGTGCCGCGGCTCACGCGGGTCGAGTCGTCGCCCTCGGCCCCGCGCGCCACCCGCGTGAAGGCGGGCACGAAGGCACTCACCGAGCTGTCGCATTCGGCGAGGCTGCCCCCCGTGTTGCCGCGCAGGTCCACGATCAGTCCCTGGGCCCCGCGCGTGCGCGCCTGCGCCACGAGGTCGTGCACCTGCTGGGCGATGCCGCCGCCCGCCAGGAAGGTGGGGATGCGCAACACCGCGACGTTCTGGGCCGCCCCCGCGAAGCTCAGCCGCGGCAGGTCACGGGTGGAGCTGTCGCGTGAGGTCAGCGAGACGGTGAGGGGCGAGCCCCCGCGCTCCACCCCGAGGCTGACCGTGCGGCCCGCGATCCGCGCGTCACGCAGTCCCGCGAAGGTATACGGCTGGCCGTCGAGGGTCAGCAGCACGTCCCCGCGCGTCAGGCCCGCCTCCTCGGCGGCGCTCGCGGGCACGACCTCGAGCACCACCCGGTTCTCGCCGTCGAGGGGAGCGAGCTTGACCCCGAACTGACGGCGGTTGCCGCCCGTGGCGCTCGCCACGAAGTCCCGGAAGTCCTCGGGCGTCTGGAAGAAACTGTGCTCGTCGCCGAGGGCCGTGAGTTCGGCCTCGATCACGGGGTAGGCCTTCTCGGCGGGGCAGGTCGTCGGCGTGGGCGCGCACGCGGCGTCGAGCCGCGCCTGGTACTCGCGCCCCAGGGCCACCCGGTCCACCGTGGAGAGCCCGCCGTACTCCTGCTGGAGCAGGAGGTTGACCTGATCGAAGGTCGCCTGGGCGGGCGAGACGGACGCCGCGCCCTGGGCCCCCGCCACCGGGCCCAGCGGTCCGGTCGTGAGCAGGGTCGCGGCAGCGAGGACGGACAGGTGGGAGGCCGCGCGGCGGCGGGAGAGGGGGGTCATGACCCTTCTCATTCTGCTCTGAACAGATGGGAAGTTGGTGGGCCGAAAAAGCCGCGTGAGTCACAAAAAAGCGGTCCGCTCTCCGCCGCCCAGGACAGGCCATCGCCCTTAGCGGGGGTTTGGAAAGGTCGGCTGGACGGGCTGCCCTGAGCTTCCAGCACGGGCCCCCTGGCGTTGGAAGCTGACGTCCCCTACACCACCGGGCGGCGCTGGTAGAGGTCCACGATGCGGCGCAGGAAGCGCAGACCGGGGACGAGGCTGCTCGCCTGGACCCACTCGTCCTCGCGGTGGGCGTTGCCGCCGCGGTAGACGCCGACCGCGATGGCGGGCAGCGAGTGGGGCACGGCGGCGTTGGCGTCGGTGCTGCTCGACGCGAGGCGCAAGTCGGTGCGGTGCTCGAGTGCGGCGTCGCGGGCGAGGTCGAGCAGGGACTCGGCCCCCAGGTCCCCACCGGGGCGGTCGCCCACCCGCTCGAGATGGACGTTCACCCCGACCTCGCGGGCGGCGGAGTGGATCGCCGCCTGCGCCCGCGCGTCGAGGTCGGCGAGGACCTGCGGGTCGAGCGAGCGCAGGTCGAGGAGGAGTTCGGCGCTCCCGGCGATGGAGTTCACGCTCGTGCCCCCCGAGGCGAGGCCCACGTTGAGGGTGGTGCGCGGCGACAGGGGGCGGCGCAGGGCGTACAAGGCGCTGATCGCCACCCCGAGCGCGTGCAGGGCGCTGGGAGCCTGGTCGCCCCACGAGTGTCCGCCCGGCCCCAGGAAGACGGCCCGGTAACGCCGCACCCCGACCGCCCGGGTGACCGCCACGCCGAGGTAGCCGTCCACCGCGATGAAAGCCCCGAGCTCGGGGCGGTGGCGGGCGAGGAGGTGCTTGGCCCCGCGCAGGTCGCCCAGGCCCTCCTCGCCCACGTTGGCGGCGACCCAGAGGGGGCGGCGCAGGGTGGCCTCGTGCCCACGCAGGCCCTCCAGCAGGGCGGTCACGACCGCGAGGCTGGCGCTGTTGTCGCCGACGCCGGGGCCGATGAGTCTTCCGCGTTCCTCGCGCACGGTCACGTCGGTGCCGCGGGCGAACACCGTGTCGAGGTGGGCGGCGAGGAGCAAGGCGGGGCGGCCCTCGGTGCCGGGGGGGGTCAGGCGGGTGAGGACGTTGCCCACCTCGTCGCGCTCGGTGCGGTAGCCGAGCCCCCCCCACAGCTCGGCCATCAGCGCGGCGCGCGCCTCCTCCTCGAAGGTGGGGGCGGGCGTCTGCGCGATGCGCGTGAGGTACGAGAGGGGCATCGCGGGCGATTGTAGCGGCTGGGTTCGGCGCAAGGTCGCAACCCCTTCCCCCATCGTTCCGGGGTGGGGAACGGCACGACCCCCGGCCACTTGGACCGGGGGCTCGAAAAAGGGCGAGGTCAGCGGCGCAGCATCCGGCTGCCGATCATCCCGGCGAGGCCGACCAGCCCCGCCTTGACGAGCGGGTTGCTCAAGGCGCCGCCCTGACCGAAGGCGGCCTCCAGCGGGCTGCGGCCATCCTGCATGGGGGCCTGCGCGGTGCGGGTGTAGGCCTCGATCATGTCGTCGTCGTCGTCGTGGCGGACCTGCTGCACCGGGCTGTAGGGGCTTTGGACCATCGCGTCGCCCATCTGCCGCCGCTGATCGGCGGGCATCTGCCCGAAGTACTCGCGCATGATCTGCTGGCGCTCGTCGGGCGAGGCGTTTTGCATGTAGTCCTGGATGTAGGCGGCGGCCTCCTGCGGGCTGACCATCCCGTCCATGTTGGTGTCGCGGGGGTCGAGGCGGGCCATCTGCTCGTGGCGGTCACGTTGCTGGAAGAACATGGGAGCACCTCCTGTGGAGTGGGGGGTAGAGCGTGCGGACGCCTCTCAACCTACGCACCTCCCCCCCAGCGTGCGTGAGGGCACACTTCAGGGCGATTTATGCCCCCCGCGCGAAGCGGGCGAGCGGGTGAGGCGGGACAATCGAGCGCCGGGCGCCGCGTTAGATTGCGTTCTATGCGTTCTCTCGTCCTGATCGGTCACGGCTCCCACCTCAACGGCGAGTCGGCGGGCGCGGTGTACCGTTACGCGGAGCTGCTGCGCGGGCGCGGCCTCTTCGACGAGGTGGTCGAGGGTTATTGGAAGGAAGAACCGTCTCTGCGGCAGGTGCTGAGGACCACCGCGAGCACCGACGTGACGGTGATCCCCATGTTCATCTCCGAGGGCTACTTCACCGAGACGGTGATTCCGCGCGAACTCGGCCTGGGTCACCAGGGCCCGGTGCCCCCGGAGGGCGTGGCCCGGGTTCTCGGCGGGCGGACGGTGCGCTACACCCTCCCCTACGGGGTCCACCCGGGCATGGGCGACGTGATCCTGGCGCGGGCCCGCGAGGCGCTGCCCGACCTGAACGCGGAAGACACCGCCCTGATCGTGCTCGGGCACGGCACCACCCGCAACGAGAACTCCAACCGGGTCATCTACGGCAACGCCGACCGCCTGCGCGACAGTGGCCTCTTCGCGGAAGTCCATGCCCTCTTCCTCGACGAGGAGCCCAAGGTGGGCACGTGGCCGGACCGGGTGAAGGCCCCCCGGGTGGTCGTCGTGCCCTTCTTCGCCTCGGAGGGGTGGCACACGCTGGAGACGATTCCCGAGGACATGGGCCTGACGGGCGAGGTGACCGAATTCCCGGAGAACCCGCACGGCGCGCAGACGGTGTACTACGCGAGGCCCGTCGGGACCCACCCGGCGGTCGCGGACGTGGTGCTGCACCTCGCCGAGGAGGCGCGCGGGGCGTCGGAGCGGGGCGGGGACGAGGAGCGGGCGCACGCGGAGGCGTGGAAGGCCTTCCTGGCCCTCGCGCGGCGCGGCACCCGGCTCGGGGAGGCGATGGTCACCCCGCACGCGGGCATGTTCGAGCTACGGCACGCCCTCGACGAGGGGCGCCCCGCCGACGACCTCACCACCGCCGTCACCCCCGAGGGGCTGCGCGACCTGACCCGCCGGGACGAGGGCGGGCACCACCGGCCCGTCCACACCCTGCGCAACCTGCCGCGCGGGTGGCGGGCGGTGCTCTCGGAGGCCGACCTCCCGCGCGGGATCCACTATCTCTACCCCGCCGTGGTCGAGGAAGGGTACGCCCAGCACTGCCACAGCCTGCACGCGACGCCCTGGCCCACGACCGCCCGCCGCCAGACCGGCATCTACGCCAAGGTCACCCGCGCCACCCCCGAACAGGTCGAGGACGTGGCGAAGGACGTGTGCGGCGGCTGCCTCAAGACGCGGCTGTGGGCCGGGGAGAAGCTGCCCCGCACCTTCTTCTCGGGCGTGCCGGGCGCCATTCCCTGCGCCGAGGCCTGCACCTACCTCATCGCCGAGGTGCGCGAGGAAGTCAGCGGCAAGCGCGGGGGGTCGGGCGCGGGGCACGCGGACTGAGCAGGGGGGTGTGACAAGCCCCTCCCCGCTTTTCCACCCCCCGCCACCGACAACCCACATCCTTCCGTGAGAGACTGCCCCCCATGACCGCCCCGCGCACCCCTCACCCCGCCACCCCCTCCAAGAAGCCTGCGGCGGGTGTGCCCAAGACCGTCTGGGACCTCGTGTTCACCCTGATCATCCCGATCCTGATCCTGAGCCCCAACATCCTGGGCAGCGGGATCAGCGTCGCGGAGAACGTGTTCGGGGGTGGGACGGCGGGGAACATCCGGGCGTACCTCCTCGCGGCCCTGATTCCGGTCGTGTACGTGCTCGTGGACCTGTTCGTCAACCGCAACGTCAGCCCGGTCGCCCTCATCGGCGGGGCGGGGGCGATCCTCTCTGGGGGGCTCGCCTTCTGGTACGTGGACGGCTTCTGGTACGCGATCAAGGACAGCGCCCGCTCGTACCTGACGGGCCTGCTCTTCCTGATCAGCGCGGCGACGAGCGTGCCCCTCTTCCGGGTGTTTCTCGACGCCGCCAGCATCGGGGAGAAGCCGGGGGACCGCGCGGCCACCCAGCAGGCGATGCGCGACCCGCAGATTCACCGCGCGCTCGCCCTCGGGACGGTCGCCTTCGCGGTGGTGGACCTGATCGGCGGCGTGGTGAACAGCGTCGTGAACTTCGACCGGGTGACGGCCCGCTTCGGCACCGACGCCTTCAATGCCCAGATCGCCGAGGTCAACGCGATCATGCGTGTGCCCGCCTTGATCATCAGCCTCGCCGGGGTGGCGCTGGCCCTGTGGCTCGTGCAGAACGCGGTGCGGCGGCGCTACGGGGCGGGAGCGAGCCTCTTCGAGCCCGCCAAGCTGGCCGAGCGGATGCGGGAGCGGGGGGAGCTGACGGCGTAGGGCGTGTGGCTCGTCGCTTGTGGAGAAAAATGAACGGAAGGAAGGCCCCGCCGTGTGCGGGGTTTTCTCTTTTTCTACAAGCTACGCGCCACGAGCCACAGGCTCATTCCCCCGTCCGCGCCCGCCGCTTCTGGTATGCGCCCGTCAGCAGCTCCGCGATGTACTCGCGGGTAAAGGGCATTCCGCTCGCCTCGGCGACGGCGATCTCGGCGGCGCGGTCGTAGGTCAGCCGCACGAAGGAGGCGGTGTGGGCCGGGCCCTGCGGGTCGAATTCCAGGATCAGGTAGCTCGGGAGGGTGCTGTCGAGCGGATTGCCGACCGAGCCCGTGTTGATCAGGGGGCGGCCCTCCACGTCGAGCATCAGGGTCTCGTGCACGTCGGCGTAGACGAGGGCGTCGGCGTGCTGGCGCAGGGCGAACTGGGGATTAGGCGCGAAGGCGTCGAGCTGCTCGGCGAGGCTGGAGTGGGGGTAGAGGCGGTGGAAGAGGCCCTTGCTGCTCGCGTGGACGAAGCGCCACCACGCGCCGCCGAACTGCTCCTCGATGCCGTAGGGCAGCCCGGCGAGGTAACTGAGCTGCCCCGGCGTGAGCTGGCTGCGCGGCCAGAGGTCCTGCGGGCGGTGGGTGGCCCCGGCGACCCGGGCGTCCCAGTTGCCCTGGATGACGCGGGTGGCGTGCGCCTGCGTCCACTCCACCACCTCACGCGGGCGCGGCCCCTTGCCCACGAGGTCGCCGAGCACCCACAGTTCGGTGATTCCCCGCCTCTGAATGTCCGCGTGGACCGCCAACGTCGCCTCCAGATTGGCGTGCAGGTCGGCGAGGACGGCGAGGCGGATCATGAGGGGCAGTTTAGCCCAGGGGCCCGGGAGGACCGTAGCAGGCTGAAGGAAGAGATTAGGGGGGAGGCGGTCCCCCGACCTACGCTGGGGCAGATGAGCGCCGAACCCGCCCTCGACCGCGCCGCCCTGCTCCGGGTCCTGGGGTCGGAGTACGGCCTGGAGGTGGAGAGCCTGACCTTTCTCCCGGAGGGCACGGCCCCCGCCTACCGCGCCGAAGGGTCCGGTGGGCGCTTCTTCGTCAAGGTGATGCCCGGGACGGCTCACGGTGCCGAACTGAGGAAGCGCGTCGCGGCGGAGTTACCGCTTCTGCGGGCCTTGCGGGGGCTCGGCCTCCTGACGCGGGTACCCCAGCCCCTTTTCACCCGGGACGGGGCCGACTTCGCGGGGGTGGAGGACTGTTTCCTCGCCCTCTTCGCCTGGATCGAGGGAACGAACCTGGAATCCGGGTGGACGGGGGCGCTGGGCGAACTCGCCCCTCTGCTCAGCCACCTGCACGCGGGGACGGAGGAGATCGTCACGCTCGTTCCACAGCTTCCCGTTCCCCCGGAGGACTTCGGCCTGCCCTTCGAGAGGGGGCTGTCGGACGACCTGCGGTTGTTGAAGACGGTCCGCCAGGACGACCGGCCTGGAGTTCGCGCCCTGCGTGACCTCCTGCCTCCCTATGAGGCCACCATCGAACGACTCCTCAAGTCGGCCCGGGGGTTCCAGGCCGCCGCCCGTGCCCGGCCCCACCGGTACGTCGTCTGCCACACGGACGCGCACGGGGGCAACGTGATGCGGGACATGAGCGGCGACCTCTGGATCATCGATTGGGAGACAGCCCGCCTCGCGCCGCCCGAACACGACCTGTGGATGCTGCACGAGCGGCTGCCAGAAGTCCTGCCCGCCTACGAGGCGGTGGCGGGACGGAGCGCCAACCTCGATCCCAACTTGCTGGGCTTCTACCTCTGCCGCCGCGCACTGGAGGACGTGGCGAGGGCCGTGAACCTGATCCTGCACCAGAACACCCGCCCGGAGCAGGATCAGGACTGCCTCACAGGACTGGACCGGGACATCCTTCCGAGCGTGGCCGGGGCGGAGGGGGCATTGGAGGCGTTGCTGGGACGGCTGGACGCCGGGTAGGGCGGGCGGCCCTACAGCCCCCCCCGCGGATTCACGTCCACCCGCACCCGCGCCTTCCACGAGCGGTCGAGGGTGGCGAGAAGCTGCGCGAGCCGGGTGTCGTCGCGCGCCCGCAGCAGGAGGTGGTAGGGGTACACGCCGCGCAGCCGGGCAACTGGGCTGGGCGCCGGACCCAGCACCTCGTGTGCGTGCGCCCCGGCCCCGTGCAGGGCGTCGAAGACCTCCTGGGCGGCGATCTTCGCCCGCTGGGGATCACGGGCGGCGATTTCCACCTGGGCGAGGCGGGCGTGGGGCGGGTAGCCCAGGGCGGCGCGGGCCCGCTCCTCGGCGGCGGGGGAGGCCAGGGCGTCGCGGCCCTCGACGAGAACCCTCAGCGCCGGGTGGTCGGCCTGGAAGGTCTGCACGACGAGCAGGGGGGCCCGCAGCGGGTGCCACTCGGCGAGCTGGCGCAGCAGGCGGTGGTAGCGCTCGGAGGCCCGGAAGTCCGAGAGGTTGAGCCAGGTGTCGGCCAGCGTCACCCCGATCAGGGCGAGGTCGGGCGGGGCCTCTTGCGAGAGGAGGAGCTGGGTGCCGACGACGACGCCGCTCCCCCCCGCGTGGAGGGGTGAGAGGTCGTCCTGGCGGTCGCGGTCGTAGCGGTAGACGGGGAGGCCGGGGGCGAGTTTCTCGACGGTCTGCGCGATCCACTCGGTGCCGGGGCCGCGCGCCTTCCACATCTGCTCGCCGCACACGTCGCAGCGGTCGGGGACGGCCTCGCGGTAGCCGCACTGGTGGCAGGTGAGCTGCCGGGTCTCCTGGTGGAAGCGCAGGGCCACGTCGCAGTTGCGGCACTGGGGGGTGTGCTCGCAGGTCGGGCAACGCAAGAGGGCCGAGTACCCCCGCCGGGGGGCGAGCAACGCCGCCTGCCGCCCGCGTTCCTGCACCTGCCGCAGCAGCCGGGCGAGGTCGTGGCTCACCGGGTAGCCGAGGTCGCCCGGGGTGAGGTGAACGCCGCTGAGGGGCCCGAGTTCAGGCTGCTCGGGCGGGTTGGCGTAGTCCACCACGTGCACCCGGGTGCGCGGCGGGGGCAGCACCGCGCCGGGGAGGGGCACGCTCTCGGCGGCGGGGGCGCTGCCCACCAGCGCGAGGGCCGCGTCGTGGGCGGCGGCGACCCGCGCGGCCACGTCGGGGATGAAGGCGTGCGAGCCCGCCGGGAGCTTGTAGGCGTCGCTCGCCTCCTCCAGCACGACGATCAACGCGGGGCCTTGCAGGGGCGCGGCGAGGGCGAGGTAGCTGCCGATCACCAGCCGCGCCTCCTCCGAGCGGATCAGATTCCAGGTGTGCTCGCGCTGCTCGGGGCTCAGGGCCCCGCTGACCTGCACGGCGCGGGTGCCCGCCGTCCCCGCGAGGCCGGAAAGCCCCTCCCACGCCCGGCGCAGGGTCGCGTGGTCGGGGGCGAGGACGAGCACCCCGCGCCCCTGGACGAGCAGGCGGGAGAGGCGGGGAGCCAGGGTACGGAAGCGCGACGCAGGGCGACCCCCATGCAGCCGCCACGCCGGACCCTCCGGCAGGCGGTCGGGGTCGGGCGTCAGCCAGGGCGCCCCCGGTTCGGGCAGGGGTGGGGGCGGCGCGGCCTCCTGCACCGCGTCCGCCCACCCCCGCGCGACGAGGGTGCCCGCCCCGGTGGGCGAGAGGGGCACCCCGTCCGCCGTCGCCCCGTTGGCCCACGCGCTCAGGGAATCCACGGGGCCGCCGTGGATGAGCCAACTCCAGGCGGCGGGCGGGTCGGTCTCCACCGCCACCTGCTCGGCGCCGCCCGCGTTCAGCACGCCGGACGCCACCCCGCTGCCCACCCCCGCCCCCCGCGCCCAGGCGCTCAGGCTGGCCTGCGGGCCGTGCTCGGCGAGCCACGCCCAGGCCTGCCGCCCCTTGGGGGTGAGCGTGGCGGGGGCCTCGGGGACGGCCCGGAGGACGGTCTTGGTCCTCGCGTCGGCGGGCACGGCGGCCAGGGGCCGGGCGCGGACGAGCCCCCGGGTGCGCGGGGTGGGCCGGAAGCTCTCCTCCAGCAGCCCCTGTTCGCGGATCGCGTCGAGGAGGGCGGGGGGGTAGTCGCGCGCGCCCGCCCATTCCCCCGTGGGAGCACGGTGACCGAAGGCGCTCAGGTCGGCCCCCGGCACCGCCCGGACGCGGTGGTCGAAGCGGGCCGTCCAGCCCACGCCGAGCAGGTCGCCCCACACCAGCCCGGCGGGAAGGCGGGCGTCGCGGGCCCAGGCCGTGACCGCCTCGACGGTGGCGGGGGGCACCCAGGGCCCCTCCTCGTCGTCGAGGACGTGGACGGCCTCGCGCAGGCGGTGGGCGCCGTGGGGTTCGCCCCCGCCGACGACCAGGGCCACGGCGAGGTCACCGCGCCAGGGCACGAGGACCCGGCAGCCCACGGGCACCGCCCCGCCCCGCCCGTGGGGGGCGGCGTAGTCGAGCGCGGGCACCGGCAGGGGCACCACCACCCGCCAGGGGACGGGAGGGGGGGAGGCGGGCGGCAGGGTCACACGCTGCATTGTGGCGGGTCCCTCCCGGCGCCGGGGTGAGCGAGCGGGGTTGACACCCCACCCTCCCCCACCACCGCCCGCGCTAAGCTCGCCCGCGTGACGACCGTGCCCGCCCCCCACCCCGAGACCGACCGCACACGCTCCGGCCTGGGGCTGGCCCTGGTGTCGGCGCTGGGCTTCAGTACCCTGGGCATCTGGGGCAAGCTCGGGGGGCAGGTCGGGCTGGGCAGTTTCGACCTCCTCGCGTGGAGATTCGGGCTCGTCGCGCTCGTCTTGCTGCCCCTGGCGGGCCGGGAGCTGACGTGGCGGGAGCGCGGGCCGCTGCTGGGCGTCGGGCTGATCTACGCGCTGGCGACCACCCTCTATTTCACGGCGCTGGGGCGGATCACGGCGGGCACCACCTCGCTGCTGCTCTACCTCGCCCCGGCCTTCGTGATCCTGTTCGGGTGGCTCGCGGGCAGGCGGCCCGGCGGGGCGCGGCTGGGGGCGGTCGCGCTCGCCGCACTCGGGCTGGGGCTGGTGGTCGGCGTGCCGGGGGCGGGGGACCGTGACCCGGTGGGGCTGGCGCTCGCCGCCGGGTCGGGCGCCCTGTACGCCGCCTACCTCCTCGCCTCGGAGCGGTGGCTGGGCGGGGTGGCCCCGCTGGCCTCGACCGGGCACATGGCGCTCGTGGCGGGCGGGTATTTCGCCCTGCTCGCGGCGGGGAGCGGCACCCTGCACCTGCCGAACACCCCCGCGCAGTGGGGCGTGATCGCGGGCATGGCGGGGCTCGCCACCCTCGTCGCCGTGCCCGCCCTGTACGGGGCGGTCGCGCGGCTGGGCGCGGCGCGGGCCAGCCTCGTCGGCACGCTGGAGCCGCTCTTTACGGTGCTGCTCGCCTTCCTGATTCTTAGAGAGGCGCTCCGCCCGGCAGTGCTCCTCGGCGGCGGGCTGATCCTGGCGGGTGCCGCGCTCGCCCAGCGGCGCACGACGTAGCGGCCCCGGCGCCCTATCCTGGGCCCACTTCAAAGGGGGTCGGGATGACGTTGAGGGCTCGGCGGAGTTGGGCGGGTCGGCTGGGGCGGGGGCTGCTGTGGGTCGTGCTCCTCGTGCTTCTGGCCGCGCTGGCGCTGGTGTTGTGGCTGAGGGCGACCTCGAATCCGCGGGTGCGGGGGACGGTGACGCTCCCGGAACTTTCGGGTCCCGTGACGGTCACGCGTGACAGGTGGGGGGTGCCGCACATCCGGGCGGGGGCGAGCGACGAGGACGCGGTGTTCGCGCTGGGTTTCATCCACTGGCAAGACCGCGCCTGGCAGATGGACTTCCAGCGGCGGGTGGCGCAGGGGCGCCTGGCCGAGGTGCTGGGGGCAGCCGCCCTGCCGCAAGACCGCTTCCTGCGCACCTGGGGGTTCCAGCGGGACGCCCAGAGCATCCCCCCCGCCCTCTCCGAACGGTCCCGGCGCTTGGTGCGCAGTTACACGGCGGGCGTGAACGCGGCCATGCGCCAGGGCAAACTCGCCCCCGAGTTCCGCGTCCTGGGCTACACCCCGGAAGCCTGGACGGACGTGGACAGCGTGTCGTGGAGCAAGCTGATGGCCTACGACCTCGGCGGCAATTACGACGACGAGGTGCTGGGCACCCACGTCGTGAAGCGGCTCGGCGCGCGCGGCCTGAACGAGGTTCTGCCCCCCTACCCGCAGGCGGCCCCCACCGTCCTCAGCCGGGACGAACTCGGGCTCACCGGGCGGGCGGTGCGGACGCAAGAGCAGACCGCCGCCCTCCCCGACGCGACCGTGCGGGCCCTCCAGGCGCATCTCGACGCCGCCCGGTCCCTCGGCCTGGAGCGCATCCCCGGCAAGGGGAGCAACAACTGGGTGATCGGCGGCCAGCGCACCGCGAGCGGCAAGCCCATCCTCGCCGACGACCCGCACCTCGCCCTGACGAGCCCGATGCTGTGGTATCTGGCCGACATTCGGGGGCCCACCCTGCGCGCCATCGGGGCGACCATCCCCGGCCTTCCGGGCATCGTGATCGGGCGCAACGACCGCATCGCCTGGGGCGTGACGAACGTCAACCCCGACGTGCAGGACCTCTACGTCGAGCCGGAGAACGCGAGGCTCACCGAGCGGGTCGAGGTCATTCGGGTGAAGGGCCAGCCCGACGTGCGCCTCACCGTCCGCCAGAGCGCGCACGGTCCCATCGTCAGCGACGTGGGCGCGGGCGAGGTGGGACCGCGGGTGGCGCTGAAGTGGACGGCCCTTCAACCCGGCGACACGACCTTCGACGCCTTCCTGGGCCTGAACTACGCGCAGAACTGGGAGGATTTCGTGGCCGCCCTGGAGCGGTACGTGGCCCCCAGCCAGAACTTCGTCTATGCCGACGTGGACGGCAACACGGGGTACTACGCGCCGGGCCGCATCCCCATTCGGCAGGGCTGGGACGGCTCCCTCCCCGTGCCGGGCGACGGCACGCGTGAGTGGGCGGGCTTCATCCCCTTCGGGCGGCTGCCCCACACCTACAACCCCGCCGACGGGCTGGTCGTCACGGCGAACAACAAGGTCGTGCCGGAGGGCTACCCCTACAACCTCGGCAACGTCCGCAACTGGGCCGAGCCCCACCGCGCCGAGCGCATCACGGCCCTCCTGAGCGCCAAACCCACGGGCCTGACCCTGGACGACGTGAGGCGCGTGCAGCTCGACGCGGTGAGCCTGGTGTGGCGCGACCTGAAGCCCTTCCTGCTCGCCACCCGGCCCGGAGACGACCTCAGCCGCCAGGCCCTCGCCCGGCTGCGCGGCTGGAACGGGAACGAGACGACGGACAGCGTGGAGGCCACGATCTTCGAGGCGTGGCTCGCGCAGCTTCAGGCGATGGGGCAAGACGAGCTGGGGGGCGAGACGCGGGTCAGCAGCCTCGCCGTGCTGGGCCAGCTCCGGGCCGACGGCGAGCTGTGCCGCGACGAGGCCGAGGGACGGCAGGGCTGCGCCTCGGAACTCCAGGCCAGCCTGCGCCGGGCCGTGGAGGGCCTCGCCGCCCGCCTGGGCCCCGACCCCAGCGGCTGGACCTACGGCAAGGTCCATACCGTCGCCAGCAACCACCGCGCCTTCGGGAGCGTGAGGGCCCTCGCCTGGCTTTTCAACCACGCCACTCCCACGCCCGGCGGCACGAACACCGTCAACGTCGCCCGCCCCGACCCCGAGACCCTGCGGCAGACCCACGGCCCGAGCTACCGCCAGATCGTCGACCTGAGCGACCCGAACCGCAGCCTCTACGTGGGCAGCCTGGGGCAGGGGGGCCTCCCCCTCGGCGAGCATGTCTCCGACCAGCAGGCGCTGTGGGCACGGGGCGAGTACCTCCCGATGAGCACGGACGAGCGCGACTGGGGCCAGGCGCGGACCCTCACCCTTGAGCCGGGGAGGTAGGCGGCGGGCCGCCCGGAGCGTCCGCACGAGGCGGGGAAGGGGCCCCTCTCGTCAGCCGCCCCGGCGCTCCTCCCCCTGAAGGGTGAGCACCAGCCGCCGCGGTCCGCCCTCGTCCCGGTGCTCGCACAGGTAGAGGCCCTGCCACGTGCCCAGCGCGAGGCGACCGTCACGGACGGGCAGCGTCAGGCCGGGGCCGAGCAGGCTGGCCTTGACGTGGGCCGCCATGTCGTCGGGCCCCTCCAGCGTGTGCTCGAATCCCGGCCACCCGTCGGGCACGAGGTGATTGAAATACCGCTCGAAGTCGCGCCGCACGTCGGGCGAGGCGTTCTCGTTGAGGGCGAGGCTGGCCGACGTGTGCTGAATGAAGACGTGGAGCAGCCCCACCCGCACCCGCGCGAGTTCGGGCACGGCACCCAACACTTCCCGGGTGATGAGGTGGAAGCCGCGCGGGAGGGGGCGGAGGCGCAGATCGTGTTGGGCCCACATGGGGGCAGGGTAGTGGGAACTGGTCGGGGGTGGGTGGGAAGGGAGAGGGAGGCCAGCCCACTCAAGCCTGCCCGGTCAGGTCAGCCCTCCCCTCCCGCAGGAACTCGCTCTCTCCTTAGCCCCGCCCGTACGGCTTGCCGCCCCCGCCCGTGCCGAAGCCCGCGTCGGCGACGGTGCGGCCCGTGGGCGTGCCGGGCAGGGTGGGATGGGCGGGAGCGCGGCCCGCCGCCTGGGGCGTGGCCCCGCCGCCCGCGCCCGCCGGGGGAGCGTACCCGGCGGCGGCCCCGACCCCCGCGGTCGGGTCGTTGGCGAGGCGGGCGAACTCCTTGGGGTCCACGGCGCGCTCGACCCCGGTGTCGTAGGTGATCACGCGGCGGCGGTAGAGGTTCGCCAGGAAGGCGTCCATCGTGACCATGCCCTCGCGCGCCCCTGTCTGCATCGTCGAGACGATTTGAAAGGTCTTGCCCTCGCGGATCAGGGAGCGCACGGCGGGGTTGGCGATCAGGAGTTCGTAGGCGAGGACCCGGCCCGAGCCGTCCGCCTTGGGGAGAAGCTGCTGGGTCATCACGGCGACGAGGTTGCCCGCGAGCTGCACCCGGATCTGCTCCTGCTGCTCTTCCGGGAACACGTCCACGATGCGGTCGATGCTCTCGGGGGCGGAGTTGGTGTGCAGGGTGCCCATCACGAGGTGCCCGGTCTCGGCGGCGGTGACGGCGGCCTTGATCGTCTCGTAGTCGCGCATCTCGCCCACCAGGATCACGTCGGGCGCCTGCCTGAGCGCGGCGCGCAGGGCGGCGTTGAAGCTCTGGGTGTCGGCCCCGACCTCGCGCTGGTTCACGATGCTGTTCTTGTGCGTGTGCATGAACTCGATGGGGTCTTCGATGGTGACAATGTGCAGCCGCTTGGTCTGGTTGATGTGGTCGATCATCGCGGCGAGGGTCGTGCTCTTGCCGCTGCCCGTCGGCCCGGTCACGAGCACCAGCCCGCGCGGCGCGTTCGCGATGTCCACGACCTGTTGCGGCAGCCCCATCTCCTGCGCGGTCTTGATGCGGGTGGGGATGAGCCGCAGCACCCCGCCCACGTTCCCGCGCTGCATGAAGGCGTTCACGCGGAAGCGGGCCTTTTCGCCCAGCGCGAAGGAGAAGTCGAGTTCGCGCTTTTCCTCGAAGGTGCGCTGCTGCTTCTCGTTCATCATCGAGTACATCAGCTTGCGCGTCTGGGTCGCCACCAGTTCGGAAAAGCCCTGCGGGTCATACACGCCCTGAAGCTTGAACTGCGGCGGCAGCCCCACGGTCAGGATCACGTCGGACGCGCCCTTGTCGGCGGCCACGCGCAGGATGTCGGTGATGTCGGTCGGGGGGATGGTCATGGGGAAACCTCGGTGGGTGGGGAGTGGTCAGTGGTGAGTGGGAGGGACGAGGACACGAAGACTCAAAGCCGGGTTTCTTGTTTGCCCCTCCCCCTTAAGGGGGGACGCCGGGTGGGGGTGACCGAGCAGGGCACTCGAGCGACGTTGCATTTCAACCGCCTGCGTCCCCCATCAGTTGCTCGTCACCGCCAGCACTTCCTCCAGGGTGGTGAGGCCCTGGAGCGCTTTCTCGATGCCGTCCTGGCGCAGGGTGCGCATGCCGCTCTCGCCCAGGGCCACGTCGCGGACCTCGGCGGCGGTCTTGCCCGCCCCGATGGCGCGGCGCAGGGGGTCGTCGATCACCATCAGCTCGTGGATGCCCATGCGGCCCTTGTACCCGGTGCCGCCGCAGCGCGGGCAGCCCGAGCCGCGCACCAGGCTGCCGCCGCTGACCTGCGCTTCCGTCAGCCCCAGGCGGCGCAGCACGTTGGGGTCGGCGTTCGTGGGCTGCTTGCACTCGCCGCACACCTTTCTGACGAGGCGCTGGGCGAGCACCCCCACCACGGCGGCGGCGATGTTGAAGTGCTCCACGCCCATCTCCTCCATGCGGGTGATCGCGCCGGGGGCGTCGTTGGTGTGCAGGGTCGCCAGCACGAGGTGGCCGGTCAGCGCGGCCTCGGTGGCGATCTTGGCGGTCTCGGCGTCGCGGACCTCGCCCACGAAGATGATGTCGGGGTCCTGGCGGAGGAAGGCCCGCAGCGCCCGCGCGAAGGTCATGCCCGCCGCCACGTTGACCTGCGACTGCACGATGCCCGGAATCTCGTACTCGATGGGGTCCTCGATGGTCGTCGTGTTCTTCTCGGGGCGGGCGATGCGCTTGAGGGTCGAGAAAGAAGTGAAGGACTTGCCCGAGCCCGTGGGTCCGGTGACCAGGAAGATGCCGTTGGGCTTGTCGGTCACGTCGAGATACCGCTGGAAGTTGTGCTCGGAAAAGCCGAGCTGCTCGACTTCGGGGATGTTGCTCGCCTTTTGCAGGAGCCTCATCACGGCCTTCTCGCCGTACACGGTGGGCAGGGTCGAGAGGCGCAGGTCGATGTCGATGGACCCCTTCTTGAAGCGGATGCGCCCGTCCTGGGGCACGCGGCGCTCGGAGATGTCGAGGCTCCCCATGATCTTGATGCGCGCGAGGATGCTCTGGGCACTCCCCTTGGGCAACTCGTTTTGCTCGCGCAGCACGCCGTCGATGCGGTAACGCACGCGCACGGACGTCTCGGTGGGCTCGATGTGGATGTCCGAGGCCTCCTGGAGGGCCGCTTCCCGGATCAGGTTGTCCACCACCCGGACGACGGCGTTGTCGTCGAGCGCGGAGACGTCCACGTCGTCTTGCTTCTTCGCCTCGCGGCTCTTGCTCTCGGCGACGAGACGCTGGTTGAGGTTCGCCATGTCCTGGCTGCCGAAGTAGCGCTCGATCAAGCGAACGATGTCTTTTTCCGCCATCACCGCCGGGACGATCTCGCGGCCCGTGATCAGCTTGAGGTCGTCGAGCGCGAAGACGTTGCGCGGGTCTTTCATGGCGATGACGAGGGCCTCGCCCTGAATCCGCACGGGCACCACGAGGTAGCGGCGCGCCGTCGCCTCGGGAATCATCAGCGCGACCTTGGCGTCGGGCGGATTCTGCACGGGATCGAGGTACTCGTACCCGAGCTGCGCGGCGAGCGAGCGAGCGAGCATCTCGGGGCTGAGCTTGCCCGACTGGACGAGGGTGTCCTCGAGGCGCCCTCCGCCCGAGTTCTGCTTTTGCAGCGCCCCCTCGATCTCGTCGGCCTTGGCAAAGCCGAGTTCGAGGATGACCTCGCCGAGCGGCTTGACCTTGCCGCCGCGCGCCTGGACCTGGAGGGCTTCGCGCAGTTGCGCCCGCGACAGGGTGCCCTGCTGGACCATCTGCTCGCCGAGGCGGCCCCGCTGGGGGTAGAAGCGCTCGATCAGGGTCTCCACGTCGCGCGGCTTGGCGAGGACGAGCTGCACCGGGCGCCCCAGCACCGCCGCGAGGTCGTCGCGCCGCCGGGGATCGCTCGCCACGGCGACCACGCCCTGGGGGCCCTCGTCCACGGGCACGGCCTGGAGGCGCAGGGCGTCGGCGCGCAGCATCCCGCCGAGCACGTCCTCGGTGGGCTGGAAGTCGCGCGGGTTGCGCACGTAGGCGACCCCCGCCTGCTCGGCGAGCACCTCGTAGAGCTGGTCTTCGGTGAGGATGCCCTGGGTGACGAGCGTGGTGCCCAGCGGCTCGCCGGTCTGCTGCTGCACGTCGAGCGCGACCTGAAGCTGCGCCTCGCTCAATAGGCCCCGGGCGATCAGCCGCTGCCCGAGCCGACCCCCGCCCACGCCCTCCCCCGGCGCCTCGGTGGGCACGGGGGCCGAGAGGTCGAGCTCCGGGTAGTGGGTGGCGATGGACCACAGGATCTGGTCGCGCAGCGCCTGATAGGGCTCGATGATCAGCCCGCTGTCGTCCTCCAGCGCCTCGATGGACAGGCTGGAGAGGGGGTCGGCGAGCGCCACCCGCAGCGTCTCCCCGTCGAGCGCGAAGGGGAAGGCCTGCACCGTCTGGGCGGTCTGGGCGCTGATGGCGGCGACGGCCCCCGGCTCGGGCGTGATCACGAGCAGGTCCACCAGGGGAATCCCGAGCGCTTCCTCGATGGCCCGCGCGATGCGCTTCTCGCCCACCATGCCGGAGTCGATCAGGATGTCACTGAGCCGCCCGCCGACCTCCGCGTGGCGCACGAGCGCCTTTTGCAGGTCGAGGTCGTTCACGTACCCCTGCTCCAGCAAGATCGCGCCGAGGCGCCGGTCACCTATCGAGAGTGCCACAGTAGTCCTCCAGTCTTGGGTGGTGCGTCAGGCGGTGCGGGCCCGGGGTGGGCCGTGGGTGGGGGGGCGGAAGGCGGGGCGGGTCATTCAGGGCCGCCAGTCGTGGCCGTAGCGTTTGAGAACCGCCCGTTCGAGCTTTCTCGTCGCGCGGGTGTGCGGCAGGGCGTTGACCGTCAGGGGATGCACCAGGATGGTGTGCATTCCGGCGAGGTTGCCGCCCAGAACGTCGGTGAAGAGCTGGTCGCCCACCATCCCGACCTGCCGGGCGGGCAGGCCGAGCGAGTCGAGGGCCCGGTGGAAGGCGCGCGGGTTGGGCTTGCCCGCCATCCCCACCCCCTCGAAGCCGAGCTTGTCGAGCCAGAAGCGGGCGCGGCCCCCGGTCGCGTTGCTCAGGAGGTAGAGCCGGGTCTCCGCCCGGCGCAGGTCGGCCACCCAGCGCATCACGTCCGCCCGCTCCTCGTAGCTCCCATAGGGAATCAGGGTGTTGTCGAGGTCGAGGAGCAGGCCGCGCAGCCCGCGCTCGGCGAGAAAGTCCGGGTCGATGTCGCGGATGTGGTCGATCACGTCGCGCGGACGCAGCAGGCCCCGGGGAAGAGGCAGGCTCACGCCGCGCCCCCCTTCTCCCCCGGCAGGCCGATCACGGCCCACATCCGGCCCGTGCGCCCCCCGTCGCGGCGGTAGGAGTAGAACTCGGCCTCGGTCGAGCACCGCCCGCTCACCCAGATGTGGCCGGAGAGGAGCCCCGCCGTGAGCAGCACGGCCCGGTTGGCCTCCGCGAGGTCGAGGTGGGAGGCGCCGCCTTTTTCCAGAACGAAGTCACCCAGGCCCGCCTCCCGGAACCCCCGCGCCACGTCCGCGCCCACCGGATACCGCTCGCCGCAGATGCCGGGGCCGACCGCCGCCCGAATCTGCTCGGGCCTGGCCCCGCGCTCCACCATCGCCTCCACCGTGCGCGCCGCGATCCTTCCCAGCGTGCCCCGCCAGCCCGCGTGCGCCGCGCCGATCACGCCCGCCGCCTCGTCCGCGAGCAGGACCGGGTAGCAGTCCGCCGTGCCGACCGCGAGGAGGAGGCCCGGCTCGGTCGTCACCAGGGCGTCGCCGTCTTGCACGCCCGCTCGCGCCTCGCAAACCTGGGTGCCGTGGACCTGATTCAGGCGGGCCACCCGCTCCTCGTCGAAGCCGAGGGCCCCCGCCAGGCGGCGGCGGTTCTCGGCGACGAGCCCGGGGTCGTCCTCGCGGTCGTCGAGGTTCAGGCCCCCCCCGCCCGCAGGCGCCCCGTAGGCGCCCGTGGACACGCCCCCGGCGCGCGTGGTGAACGCGTGCGGCAGCGGTAACAGGGGGGAACGCAGCACCATCAGGCGGTCAGTATCGGTTCGCATGTCTCACCGAATTCTGACGGTCCGTTGAGCCAGCGGGGGCGGTCCGGTTACGCTTTGGATCACGGTGCGAAGACCCATCCTGGCCTGGGCGCTGACCCCGGACGAGAAACGCGACCCGGCGCGGGTGTGGGCGCGGTCCGACGTGGCGTTCTTCAGCGCGGGGGCCTGTCACGTCCTCGCCTTCGCGTTCCTGGCGGCGTCTCCCGGGGCGGGCTTCACGGCGCGCGTCCTCGTGCCGTGTGGAGGACGGCGGGGCACGCACGTCTACGTCACGGACGGCCAGATGGCCTTCGACGCGCAAGGCTTCGTGTCCGAGCGGGCGCTCCTCCGCCAGCACGTCCGGGCCTACCGCGCCCTGGACCCGGGGTGGCGGGCTGATCTCCATGAGGGTGGGGCTGACCTCGCCGCCTGCTGTCTTCGTTTCGGCCTCCAGCGTCCAGAAGCGTTTCTGCACGATCCTTTCCCCCGTGCCCGGGCTTATCTGGCCCACCCTCCCCTCCCCCTTGCACCCGCTCCAACGCCTAGACCCGCCGGGTTGCTACAGTCACGCCCATGACCGTTTCCGTTGACCTGTCGGGCAAGACCGCCCTCGTGATGGGCGTCGCCAACGCGCGCAGCCTCGGCTGGGCCATCGCGGAGCAGCTCCTGGCCGCCGGGTGCCGGGTGGGCTTTTCCTACCAGGGCGAGCGCCTCAGGGGCGAACTCGACAAGCTCCTCGCGGGCCGGGAGGGCGTGTGGTCCCAGCAGGCCGACGCGACGGTGGAAGAGGACCTGACGGCCCTGTTTACCCGCGTGCGCGACGAGTTCGGCGGCCTCGACATCCTCGTCCACTCCATCGCCTTCGCCCCCCGCACGGCGATGGAGGGCCGCTTCCTCGACACGACCCCCGAGGACTGGAACACGGCCCTCACCGTCAGCGCCTACACGCTCGTCTCTACCGCCCGTCACGCCGAGCCCCTGCTCCGGGACGGCGGCAGCATCGTCAGCCTGACGTACCACGCCTCGCAGCAGGTCGTGCCCAAGTACAACGTCATGGGCGTGGCGAAGGCGGCGCTGGAGGCGGCCACCCGCTACCTCGCCTCGGAGATGGGCGGCCAGGGAGTCCGCGTGAACACCATCAGCGCCGGGCCGATGCGCACCATCGCCGCCCGCTCGATCCCCGGCTTCGGCACGATGTACGAGAAGGCCGCCGCGAGTGCCCCCCTGGGCCGCAACGCCACCCCCGAGGAGGTCGGCAAACTGGCCCTCTTCCTGCTCTCGGACCTGGGCAGCGGCGTGACCGGCCAGACGATGTACGTGGACGCCGGGGCGAGCATCATGAGCATGAAGGTGGAATAGGACGCGGGAGGCAGTGAGCGGGACGCGGTGAATGAGTGCCCTTCCCGCGCATCGCGCCCTGCGTACCGCGCCCCTCCCCCCATTATCATCCGCCCATGACCTCCACGCCCGTGGCCCTCCTCCTGCTCACCGCCCAGCGGCACCACCTGGAAGACCACCCGCAGGAGCGGGCGCTGTCGGCGGCGTGGCAGAGGCGGGTGCTCTCGGCGCGGGCGGCGGGCTCCCTCGTCGTCCACGTGCAGTGGGACGGGGCCTCGGGAACGCCGGGCGAGACCTTCTCGCGGGGGTGGGTGCTGCACCCCGACTTCCGGGCGGAGGCGGGTGACCTGCCGCTGCGGGCCGCGCACCCCGACGCCTTCGCGGGCTCGGGGCTCGATGCCGAGTTGCGGCGGCGCGGGGTGACGAAACTCCACCTTCTGACCCTGCCCGGCACCGAGCTGTTGCCCGCCACGGCGGAGACGGCACGCGGCCTGGGGTACGAGGTCCGGGTTTTCGAAGCCCAGCCTCAAACGCTGGGAACCCCGGGGTGAGGGCCGCTCCCCTCTCCCCTGTCTAGGACCCGTGGAGAAAACTTTTCTCGCTGTGGCACAGCATTTTCTTCCTGGACGGACGCTGGCGGACCCAGAAGCATTTCCAAAACTGCTTTAAACTCTATGGCGGCGGGCGGGGGCGCGCTACAGTGGCGGGCGTGACGTGGCTGAAGCCGGTGAGCATCGACGGAGACGCGCAGGCCGCGTATAATGAGTTCCTGCGTGACCTGGAGGGGCGCCTCGCGGACCCGGCGACCGACCGGAGCGTGCTGGCGCGGGACATCCTCGCGCAGGCGATGTACGGGCGGGCGTACGGGCAACTCCTCGCGGACGCGCCCCTCGCGGCCCTGAACCTCGACGCGCGCAACGTGACCTTCGAGGCCGAGTCCTACATGGCGACCGACGCCGAGAGGTTCGCGCAGGTCAAGCCGCTGCTGTGGCTGTGGAAGAACCTCGACCTCACCCCGGTTGGGCAAAATCCGGTGACGGGCATTCCGGTGCGCCGCCTGCTCGCGGGGCACATCTTCAAGCGGGTCGGGCGCAACTTCAAGTGCTGGCAGAACGTCGAGTTCTCGGTCGGGTATAACATGGAGGTCGGCGACGACGTGGTGGTGCACCGTTACGTGCTGCTCGACGACATCGGCGGGATCGAGCTGCACGACGGCGCCTCGGTGAGCGACTACGTGAACATCTACAGCCACACGCACTCGGTCCTCGACGGGCCGGACGTGACCCTGCGCCGCACCGTGATCGGGCGCGGCGCGCGCATCACCTACCACTCGACGGTGCTCGCGGGCAGCGTGATCAGCGACGACGCGATGCTCGCCACCCACGCCCTGCTGCGGGGCGACATTCCCCCGCACGGCATCGCGATGGGCGTGCCCGCCAAGGTGACCCGCTTCAAGCTGCGCCTGCCGAGAGAGTACGACGTGGACGCCCGCGTCTACCCGCACGACCCCGGGCGCAAGGCCAACCCGCAGTTTCCGGGCCCCACGCCCAACCAGACGCGCAAGCCCGCGCCCGAGGAGAATCAGGTCAGGACCCCGCAGGAACAGAGCTGAGCCGGGGCCCGTACACTGCGTACACTGGGGGCATGACCAAACGCAGCAAGGTGTTCGTGCCCGCCGTGGTGACGGTCGCCAGCGTCGGCGTGGCTGCCGGAGCCGCCCTCTTGGCCCGCAACCGCAAGGATGACGTCAAAGACTTCATCGTCGCCCAGGTGTTCGAGCGCCCGGCGGCCAGAGCGAGTTACACCGAACTCGGGCAGGCGCTGGAGCGGGGCGGCAACCTCATCGCGGGGCGCGCCGCCCGCGCCGCCGACACCGAGGCGAACCGCGGGACCCTCACCCACATCATCGGGATCGAGCGGTGGGGGCAAAACCGGCTGCGGGTGGCGCTGGGCCAGCGCGAGTTCGAGCGCGACGAACATCACCCCTACAAGCCCCCCGCGGGCGTGACCCTGCGCGAGCTTCAGGACCTCCTCTCGCAGACCCGCTCGCAAACGGTGGACCTCACCCGGCAACTCCACGCCGCTCCCCCGCCCGAGGGCACGACCGTGGAGCACAACAGCCTGGGGCCGCTCACCCCCAAGGGCTGGCTGCGCTACCTCAACCAGCACGCCGACCTGGAGAGCCGCCGCCTGCGCGGGGCGAAGGAAGGCTGAGTCAAGCCAACCTCCGCCACCCTCCCGCCCGCGCCCGGCCCCTACGCTGGGCGCATGACGTTGCCTCCCCTGCTGACCATCGGCTACGAGAACGCCGATCTGGACGCCTTCCTCGCCACCCTGGGCGCGCACGGCGTGACCCTGCTCGTGGACACGCGCGAGCGGGCGCAAAGCCGCCGCCGGGGCTACAGCAAGACGGCGCTGTCGAACGCCCTGCGGAAGCGCGGCACCCTGTACCGCCACCTGCGCGCCCTGGGAACCCCGCCCAGCCTGCGCAAGGAGTACCGCCTGAGCCACGACTTCGGCCTCCTGACGCGCGGCTACCACGCCCACCTCGCCGCGCAGGGGGAGGCGCTGGAGGAACTGGGCACCCTTGCCGCCGGACACCGCACCTGCCTGCTGTGCTACGAGGCCGATCCCGGCGCGTGCCACCGCTCGCTGATCGCCGCCCGGTTGCGGGAGCTGGGATTGGTGGGGGAAGTGGAGCACCTCCATGTCGGGAGCCCCTGAAGACCGCATAAAAGTGTAAGAGGGCCTCGCGTACCCTCGGGGCAATGAGCGTTCTGAACGGACTACTTCAGGTCATGGTCAAGGGGGGGGCCAGCGACATCCACCTGCGGGCGGGAACGGCCCCGGCGGGCCGCGTGAACGGCCTGATCCAGCGCTTCGGCGAGGCGCGGCTGACGCCCGAGCACGTCGAGGTCTTCGCCCGCGAGATGATGAACCGCCCCGGCATGTGGGAGGACTTCGTGACCCGCCGCGAGGCCGACTTCGCCTACGGGGTGCCGGGCCTCGCCCGCTTCCGGGTGAACGCCTACTTCCAGCGCGGCTCGGTGGGCCTGATCATGCGCGTGATCGAGGACAAGCCCATCCCCTCCTTCGCCGACCTCGGCCTCCCCGCCTCCACCTTCGAGGGCCTCGCGGCCCACGAGCGCGGCCTGATCCTGGTGACCGGGCCCACCGGCTCGGGCAAGACCACCACCCTCGCTTCCATCATCGACTACATCAACGCGACGAGCCCGGTGAACATCGTCACCCTCGAAGACCCCATCGAGGTCGTCCACCGCGACAAGACGGCCCTGATCTCCCAGCGCGAACTCGGCACCGACACGATGACCTTCTCCGCCGGGCTGCGCGCCTCCATGCGCCAGGACCCCGACGTGATCCTGATCGGCGAGATGCGCGACAAGGAGACCGTGGAGGCCGCCCTCTCCGCCGCGCAGACCGGGCACCTCGTCTTCTCCACCCTGCACACCCAGGACGCCGTGCGGACGGTCAACCGCATCATCGACTTCTTTGCCCCCCACGAGCGCGACCAGATTCGCCTGGGGCTGTCGGAGAGTCTCGTCGCCGTCATCAGCCAGCGCCTGTTGCCGAGGCTGGGCGGCGGGCGCGTGCTGGGCATGGAAATCCTGCTGGGCACCCCCACCGTCCGCGAGTGCCTCAAGGACGTGGACCGCATGGAGGAGATCAAGCAGGCCCTGATGGAGGGCGGCGCGCGCGGGATGCACACCTTCGACCAGCACCTCGCCGAACTCGTCTCCGCGGGCCTGATGAGCGAGGACGACGCCATGCAGGCCGCCACCAGCCCCCACGAACTCAAAATCATGATGATGACCCGGCAGTACGCGTAAGGGCGGGGCCTCCTCTCCCCCTTTGACCGTCCCTTGAGCGGGCCTCCACACAGTGAGGGCGGGCGGGATTGCCCTGCTGTGCCCGGCGTCCAATTCGACCATGACGAAGAACGGACAGATGGACCCGTCGGAACGGCTCGTGGCGGGCTTTGTCGGGGCGATGGTCGGGTTTTTCGCCTTCTCGTACGGACAACCGGCCCAGAAGGTGATCATCGGGGGCTTCGCGGTGGTGATCCTGACCGTGGCGATCCTGGGGCGAAACCCGTTGGCGAAGGAGTAGGAGAGCCCAGAGCAGGGAGGCGGGCCTGAGCGTCCGCCTTTTTCCGTATATACCGTATATACTCAGGCGGGGTGAGCCCATGACCAGAAGCAAAGTTTTCAAAAGTGGGAACAGCCAGGCGGTCCGGATTCCCCAGGAACTCGCTTTGCCTTACGGCGAGGTCGAGATTACCCGCCGTGGCCGAGATTTGATCATCACACCGCTCAAGCAACAGGACGGGGCCGCGATCTACGACGCCCTGGCCTCTATCGAAGGGCCCATCGAGCGCGAGCAGCCCACGGAGCAACAGGAGCGGGAACCCATCCTGTGAGCCGTCCCCGGCTGTATCTTCTCGACACCAACATCTGCATCTCCATCATGAACGAGGACCCGCGACGGGTGCGGGCACGGATGGCCGAGGTGACGGAGGCGGGCCACAGCCTCGGCATCTCCAGCCTCTCCCTCCATGAGTTGTGGTTCGGCGTGTGGCGGAGTTCCAGGCAGGCCACCAACGCCAGGCGACTCACCAACTTCCTGGCTGATCTGTACGTCTTTCCCTTCGAGAACAGCGCCGCAGAAAAAGCCGCCGAAGTCCGCGCCAGTCTAACAGGACTTTGTCAGTCAGGGGCGGCGCTCAGCCGCCCCTAGCCGTGGTGACCGATCCTGGCAGGCGTGCCCGTCCCCCACAACTGGCAGCGGTCGTTTTCCGACTTCCTGTCTCCTTGTCTGAAAATCTTCGACCATCCCAAGCAGCGCACCTGCCTCCCCAGATAC
>NZ_PNOR01000042.1 GCF_002869765.1 Deinococcus planocerae
CCCGGTGCGCTCGGCGGCCAGCCGGTCGCGCTCCTCCTGGGCGGCCACGCGCTGCGCCTCGGCCTGGGCGCTCGCGGCCACGGCGGCGTCGCGGGCCTGACGCGCGGCGTCCCGCTCCCCGGCAAGCTGGTTACGCTGGGTCTCGACCCTCTGGCGCGAGGCCTCCAGGTCGGCGACCTGCCCGCCCAGCACCCCGACCCGCTCCTGGGCCGTCTGTGCGCGGGCCTGGGCCTGGGTTGCCGCCGTCTCGGCCTGCGCGGCGCGGGCGTCGAGGTCGGCGACCTGTCTGCCCAGCGCCTCCACCCGCGCGTCGAGCGCCCGAGCGCGCTCCCGGCTCGACGTCAGCGCCTCCTCCGACGCGGCGAGGCGGCCGCGGCTCCCCCCGGCCCCCCGCTCCCGCGTCTCCCCCCCGGCCCCCCCCTGCACGTCCTGGAGCTCCTCCCGCAGCGCGGTCACCTGGGGCCGGAGCTGGTCGGCCTGCGCGATGGTATTCACGGCGTTGCGGTTCAGGAGCAAAAAGGCCGCGAGGCTCGCCGCGCTGATCCCCATGCCCGAGAGCACCGCCACCAGCAGCGCCGTGCTCTTGGGCCGCAGCCCGAACCAGCGCAGGTGCTTGCGGCCCACCTTTTTGGCGATGGTGTCGGCGGCGTAGGCGACCACCCCCGAGAGGATGACCACGAAGGGCAGGAAGAGCCACAGCACGCGCCCGCGCCCCCTACAGCTCGAAGTCGTCGCCGAGGTAGTGGCGCCGGGCGTCCTCGTCCGCCGCGAACTGCGCCGGGGTGCCCTCGAACTTCACCTCGCCGTCGAACATCAGGTACACCCGGTCGGTCAGGGCGATGGTCTCGCGCACGTTGTGGTCGGTGATGAAGACCCCGATCCCCCGGCGGTCGCGCAGCTCGCGGATCAACCGCTGAATCTCGCGGATGCTCTTGGGGTCCACGCCCGTGAAGGGCTCGTCGAGCAGCAGGTAGTCGGGATCGGTCGTCAGCGCCCGCGCGAGTTCGAGGCGCCGCCGCTCGCCGCCCGAGAGCTGGTAGGCGTAGGAGTTCGCCAGATGCGTGAGCCCGAATTCGGCCAGCAGCGAATCTGCCCGCCCCTCCTGCTCGGCGCGGGAGAGGCGCTGGTATTCGAGGATGGCGAGCAGGTTGTCGCGCGCGGTGAGCTTGCGAAAGGCGCTGGGCTCCTGCGGGAGGTAGCCCAGCCCCAGCCGCGCCCGCTCGTGCATGGGCAGGCGGGTCACGTCGCGGTCGCCGAGCCGGATGCTCCCGCCGCCGGGCCGGATGAAGCCCACGAGCATGTAGAAGGTGGTGGTCTTCCCCGCCCCGTTCGGGCCGAAGAGCGCCACGATCTCACCGGGCCGCACCGTGAAGTCCACCCCGCGCACGACGGCCCGCCGACCATACGTCTTGATCAGGCCCTGGGCGGTGAGTTCAGGCCTCATGGTCAGGGGTGTGACGGTGGGCAAGACGGCGGGGGCAGTCACCTTCCGAGGGTAGCATGGGCCCCCGGCGGCTCCCGTGACGGGTGCGACGAAGGGGGCGGGCGGGGCGCCTCCCCCCATTCGGGGGCCTACACTGGGGCCATGCTGTTGACGATCATCGTGCTCGATTCCGTGGGGGTCGGCGAGCTGCCCGACGCGGGGCGGTTCGGGGACGCGGGCGCGCACACCCTCAACCACACCCTCGCGGCGGCCCCGGTGCCCTTGCCCCACCTCGCGCGGCTGGGGCTGGGCCGGGTGCCCACCGTGCAGACGAGCCCGGAGACCATTCCGGAGGGCGAGGTCCGGGGCGCCTTCGGGCGGATGCGCGAGGTGAGCCCCGGCAAGGACACGAGCACCGGGCACTGGGAGTTCATGGGCGTGCAGCTCCAGCACCCCTTCCAGGTCTTCCCCGACGGCTTTCCCCCCGCCGTGACGGACGCCTTCGACGCGGCGACCGGGCGTGGACACCTGTGCAACCGGCCCTACAGCGGCACCGACGTGATCCGCGACTTCGGGGAGGAGCACCTGCGGACGGGCTGGCCCATCGTGTACACGAGCGCCGACAGCGTGTTCCAGATCGCCGCGCACGAGGACGTGGTGCCGCTGGAGACGCTGTACGCGTGGTGTCAGGCGGCGCGCGACCTCCTTCAGGGCGAGTTTGCGGTCGCGCGGGTGATCGCCCGGCCCTTCCGGGGAGAGTTCCCCTTCGAGCGGGTGAACGAACACCGCAGGGACTTCTCGCTGGAGCCGCCGCGCACCGTGCTCGACGCCTTGAAGGAGGCGGGGCGGTCAGTGATCGGCATCGGCAAGATTCCCGACATCTACGCGCACCGGGGCTTCACGGAGGAGATCCACACCGACAACAACGCGGACGGAATCGCCAAAACACTCGACCGGATGCGGCGGGCGGCGCAGGAGGGCACGGACGGCCTGATCTTCACCAACCTCGTAGATTTCGACGCGAAGTTCGGGCACCGCCGCGACCCGCAGGGCTACAGCGCCTGTCTCGCCCAGTTCGACGCGGCCCTCCCCGACCTGCTCGCGGCGGTGCCGGAAGACGGGGCGCTGCTCATCATCAGCGACCACGGCAACGACCCGACGTGGCACGGGACGGACCACACGCGCGAGTACGGGCTGCTGCTGGCCTCCCGCCCGGGAATGACGGGCGCGGTGAACCTCGGCGAGCGGGCCACCTTCGCGGACGTGGGCGCGACCGCCGCCGGGGTGCTGGGCGCCGCGTGGGAGGGGCCGGGTGAGAGCTTCTGGAAGGCGCTGAGCTGACTCCACAGGGTGCCCCCGAGACGCTCTCCCCCGCCGAGACCGACGGCTCCACCTTCCGCGCGGGGCCCGAGGCGTTCACGCTCACCCTCTCGCTGGGGGGGCGATACGCGGGCGAGCAGAGTTGGGCCCTCCAGCCCGAGCGCAGCGCCCTGGTGGCGCGGGTGCAGACCGACTTCGCGGGGGTGTTGCCGGAGTTGCGCCGGGTGCAGACGAGCCGCCTCCACCCCAGACACCTCACCAGCCTGAGCTACGCGGAGGGCGACGGGCGGGGGCGGGCCACCTTCGAGACGACCTTCGACCGCAAGACGGGCCTGATCACCCTGCGTCAGGGCAAGGAAGAGGTGACCCTGCCCCTCACGACCGAGTACCACGATCCCGTCTCGCTGCTGCTGTGGCTGCGCGGCCTGGGCGAACAGGACCGGGCGACCACCCGGCTGACGGGGGGGCAGGTGCTCGTGCAGCGCCTCCCGGACACCGACGTGAACGAGGTCCCCGCCCGCGCCTACTTCCTGCGCCCCGGCGGCGCCTACGTGTACGTCGAGCGGGAAGCCCCCCACCGCCTGCTGCGCCTGATTCAGCCCACCGACTTCGGCCCGGTCGAGGCGCTGCTACAACCCGCCCGCAAGGGGCCACCGGAGCGGCGGCGGCGCCGGGCGTCTTGAGCCGTCAGCGATCAGCAGACCTGCCCTCGCTTCCGCCCTTCTTTCCCCTGATGGCTGATCGCTGAAAGCTGACAGCTTCCCCGGAGACCCCATGCAAGTCCTGCAAGGTGACGCCGCCCGCGCGGCCCTGACCCGAAGTTTTTCCGACCTGCCCGTGCCCGAGAGCGTCCTCGACCGCAACGAGCAGCTCTACGGCGAACGCCTCTCCCCCACCCAGGTCGCCCAGCGCATCCTCGCCGACGTCCGAGAACGCGGTGACGACGCCCTGCGCGACTGGACCGAGAAGGTGGACGGCTTCCGCCCGGAGACGCTGGAAGTCTCCCAGGAGGAGATTGAGGCCGCAACGGTCGAGCCCGACCTGCACGACGCCATCCGGCTCGCGGTGGAGCGTGTTCGGGCCTTTTACGAAGGTCAGCCCGCGCACGGCTTCCTCGAACACGGGCCGGACGGAGCGCTCGGCCAGCTCGTGCGCCCGCTGGGGCGGGTGGGGGTGTACGTGCCGGGCGGCCTCGCGCCCCTGGTCAGCAGCCTGATCCACACGGCGGTCCCGGCGCGGGTGGCGGGCGTCCCCGAGATCGTTGTCACCACGCCGCCCGCGCGGGACGGCACCGTCCACCCCGCCATCCTGGTCGCGGCGCGGGAGGTCGGGGTGAGCCGCGTCTTCCGGGTCGGCGGGGCGCAGGGCATCGCCGCACTGGCCTACGGCACCGCCAGCGTCCCCGCCGTGGACAAGATCGCGGGGCCCGGCAACCTGTTCGTGGTGATCGCCAAGCGGCTGGTGTACGGGCAGACGGGCATCGAGAGCCTGCCCGGCCCCACCGAGACCCTCGTCGTGGCCGACGACAGCGCCGACCCGCGTTACGTGGCCGCCGACCTCCTCGCGCAGGCCGAGCACCTCGGGGCCGAGCCCGTCCTCGTCGCCACCAGCCGCGACCTCCTCGTGGAGGTGCAAAACCAATTGAACGGCCAGCTCGAAGCCCTGCCCGAACCCAACCGGAGCTGGGCGCGCGACAGTGTTCAGAGCCGCATGAAGATCGTCCTCGCCGCCGACCTGGACGAGGCGCTGGAGCTCGCCAACCTGTACGCCCCGGAGCACCTGTGCCTGCTCACCCGCGATCCGTGGAGCCTGCTCGGGCGGGTGCGGCGGGCGGGAGGCGTCTTCCTCGGCGAGGCGAGCATGGAGGCACTGGGCGATTACGTGGCCGGGCCCAGCCACGTCATGCCGACCGGCGGCACCGCCCGCTTCATGAGCCCCGTCAATGTGCGCGACTTCCAGACCATCATCAGCGTCGTCGGCGTCAACGAGGGCGCCCTGCGCCGCATCGGCCCCGCCGCCACCGTCCTCGCCCGCGCCGAGGGGCTGGAGGCCCACGCCCGCGCCATCGAAAGCCGCCTGACCCCCGAAGTGCCGGACGCCCACCCGGAGGCGACGCTGGCGGTTCTGGAGGAAGAGGTGGAGTCGGGTCGGGGGATAAGGGAGACGGACCGGATGGGACCGCTGTAGGGGAAAGTGAGCGGGGAGGGGGCTGGGGGGCGAGTCTATTCACCCCCTCCCAGCCTCCCCCTTCAAGGGGAGGGGCAAAAAGATAGGTGGTGAGCGGTAAAGGGGCGTGGGGTTGGTCACACGCCCCCTCACCCCGGCCCTCCGCTACGCGGCTCTTCGAGTCACCCGCAGGGGGAGAGGGAGACAATATGCTGAAGCTTTCGCGCTGTTCAAACCGTCAATCCAGACGCCCCATGAGTGCCCGTGACTGAACGCTCCAGGCCCACGGCCCCGCCTTGCTCGCGCAGCGAGACGGTGGGCGAGCCGATGGGACGCGACAAGATCAAACATTCCGCCTGGGATGACCCGACCACCCGCGCCGCCCGTGTACCCTTGCCCAGCGCCGCGCCGCGCCCCCTGCCCCCTCGGGGGGGAGGGGGTTGGGGGGTGGGGGCAAGCCGTCGCAAGTCGCCCGGCCCCTCAACACCAACCCCGCCTTTCGGAGATGAAAGGCGGGGTCACCCATTCCCCCTTTTGCCGCAGGAGGCCGTGCATCCCCGTCCGTCAACTCGATCACCCACGCCATCAGTTGAATAAAGGCCAGCCCCAGCGCAGGCACCCCCGCCAGCATCATAATCCACCCGCTGATCTGCTGATTCTCCAGCGGGGTCAGGTTCCACAGGCACAGCGCCCCCACATAGGGCGTATACAGCACCTGCCGCGAGTACAGCCACACCGCCGCCACGGCCATCATCGGCAGCGCGGCGAGCAACCCGAACCACCCGCGAGAACCGATCCCCGCAGGCTGCACGCTCGGCAGGGGCCGCAACACGACGCCCCAGACGAGCAGGCTGCTCAGCAGGTACAGCGTGGGCAGCAGCGCCCCGGCGGTATTCGTGACGATACTGGCGTTGAACCCCGCCGGAACGTTCCAGAAGATGATGACGGCGGACCACACCGCGAGGGCCACCCAGGGGTCGAGCAGCACGCCGAGCACCCGCCCGAGGGGACGCCGGGGGTCGATCCACACACCGCGCGGCAGACCGAGGATCAGCAGCGGCGGCACGACCTCCGCGAGGACCATCAGCCGCCCCATGTAGAGCGCCATGCTGTTCAGGGTCAGATTCGTCGCGGCGGACTGGGTGGCGAGGAGCAGGAGGACCACGCCGAGCCCGAACAGCACAGCCCTCCAGGCGGGCCAGCGTGCCCGGCCCTCGGGTGTGCGCCGGACCTGGGCGAAGCGCCAGCCGTACCACCCCGCCGCCGCGAGGACGGGCAGCCATACCAGGGGGTCGAAGCGCAGGGCGAGCAGGCTGCCCAGGGTCGGGTTGAGGTCGGCGGGAACGCTCACGAGGCGGGGTTCTCCATGACGTACTCGATGTCGCGCACCACCCGCTCCACCTGCGGAAGCTGGGTGTAGTCCCACAGCAGGCGCAGCTTGCCCGAGGCGTCGATCAGGTACGTGCCCGTGGTGTGGTTGATCTGGTACTCGTCCGGGCCCTTGACGTCGGCCTTCTGATAGGCGACCCCGTAGGCGCGGGCGACCTCGGGAAGACGAGGCTCGGGCACCCTCACCCCGGTCGCCTTGCCGAAAAACTCGACGTACTCCTTCAGCCGCGCGGGCGTGTCTCTGCGGGGATCGACGCTCACGAGCACGATGTCGAAGCGTTCTCGCTCGGCGGCGGGCAGGGCCTGACGTGCCTTGTCGAGGTAGGCGAGGCTCAGGGGACAGATGTTCGGGCAGTGGGTGAAGCCGAAGAAGAGGGCGGTGGTGCGCCCGCTCCCGCCGGGCCGGAAGGTCCAGGCCTGGCCGTTCTGGTCGGTGCCGGAGAACACCTGCGCGGCGGTCGGGCGGTCGTACGCGGTGCCGTAGAAGGGGAAGGGACTCTTCAGGCGGGCGAACCCCCAGGCCCCGCCCAGCACGAGCGCGACGGCGCACACGGCGAGGAGGGCCGACACGTACCAGGGCCGCGCGGCGGGAGGGGAGGTGGGCAGCGAGGTCTCGGTCATGTCAGGGTTTGCGCACCACGGCGTCCACGTTCAGTCGGCGACCCGGCCCCGCGCTCAGGGTGAGGCGCACCGTCTCGCCCACCTTGAGGGGCCGGGTCAGGTCCATCAGCATGAGGTGATCGCCCGCCGCGGAGAGCCGGAGGGTGCCGCGTGCGGGAACGGTCAGGGTCTTCACGGCGCTCATGCCCGTGCGGCCCTGGGCGTCCCGGCGGGTGTGCATCAGCATGGCGTGTCCGGCGGCGGGGGTCTGGACGCCCGTCAGGGTGACCGGGCTGTTGCCCGCATTGCGCAGGGTCATGAAGGCGCTCGTCTCGGTGGCCCCGGGCGGCACGGCGACCACCGTGGCCCCCTGCACGGTGAGGGGGAGGGCGGCGCCCAGGGCGGCAGGCGCCGGGGCGCCCTGCACCGCGTGACCAGTCAGGTGGTGACCTGCCCGGTCGGCGGCGGCGGGAATCACGACCGCGGCGAGCGCGAGGGCCACAAAGAGGGGGGTGGGGGTCGACATGGGAAAGGGAGCCTCCTCGACGGTGAACCGGGCCCGTTGCCCACAGTCTAGGCGCGGGGTGGGGCCGGTTTGTCCCCGCCTCCTCCCAGCGTGGAACGGGTTCCAGGCCCCGCCTTCCGGGAGTATGGTGGGGGCACCGTGATGCGCAAGCCCACCATTCAGGATGTCGCCAAGCGGGCGGGCGTGGGGGTCGGCACCGTCTCGCGGGTGCTCAACAACCACGCCGCCGTCAAGGGCGCGACCCGCGAGACGGTCCTGCGCGCGATTCATGACCTCGACTACACCCCCAATCCCCACGCCCGGCGCATCGCAGGCGGCAAGAGCTACACCATCAGCGTGCTGCTGCCCGTCGTGACGACCGAGTTCTACGTCCGGCTCCTCGACGGGCTGGAGACGGCCTTTCAGGAGGCCCGCTACGACGTGGCGATCTTTCCGCTGCTCGACCGCTCGCGGCTGGAGCGGTATCTGGGCTCGCACACCCTCGCGTACCAGGCCGACGGGCTGGTGATGGCGACCTACAACCTCTCGGGCCTCTTTCAGGAGCGGCGGCTGCGTCCCCAGCAACCCACCGTGCTCGTCGACGCCCACGCCGAGGGGGTGGACTGCGCCTTCCTCGACAACGTGACGGGCGGGCGCATGGCGGGTGAGTACGCGGTGAGCCTGCCGGGCGCGCTGTACGCGGTCTGGGTGGAGACCGAACTCGACCAGCTCTTCACCACCCGCGTCTTCGAGGAACGCCGCGCGGGGTTTCACGAGGCGGTGGCGGCGGCGGGGCGCGGGGTGAGGGCCGAGTTCACCTCCAGCTTCGATCCCCTCGCCGCGCGCAACGTGGCCTGCGCCCTGCTGGGCGAGGCCGAGTTTCCCTGCACGGTCTTCGCCTCCGCCGACCTCCTCGCCGGGGCGCTGCTCGACGAGGCGGGGGCGCGCGGGCTGAAGGTGGGCCATGACCTGCGCGTCATCGGCTTCGACGACCAGCCGTGGGCGGCGGCCCGGGGGCTCACCACCCTGCACCAGCCGGTCGAGGGCATGGGCTACGAGGCCGCTCAGCTCCTGCTCGGGCGCCTCGGCGGCTTCCGGGGCCCGCCCCGCGCCCGCCGCTTCGAGCCCCGGTTGATCGTGCGCGACACGGCGTAGCCCGGCTCCCCCCTCAGCCGTGGACCCGGTGCGTCTCGTCGAGGCGCACGTCGTTGCGGCCCTGGCGTTTGGCGGCGTACATGGCGGCGTCGGCGCGGTGGATCACACTGTCCGGGTGTTCGCCGGGGCCGGTGGTGGCGACCCCGAAGCAGGCGGTGACGCCCGAGACCTCGCCGTGCCGTTGGCCCCGCAGGTGCCCCCGCAGGGTGTCGAGGAGACGGCGCACCTCGTCGCCCTCCTGGGGCGGCAGGATGAGCAGGAATTCCTCGCCTCCCCAGCGCGCGGCGAGCCCACCGGGAGGCAGGATGCCGCGCGCCGCCCCCGCCACGCCCCGCAGCACCCGGTCGCCGGTCGCGTGGCCGTGCTCGTCGTTGAGGCGCTTGAAGTGGTCGAGGTCGAAGAGGACCACGGTGAAGGGCTCCCCCCCCGCGGAGAGGGCGGCAAGCCTCTCCTCGGCGGCGCGGCGGTTGGCGAGGCCCGTCAGGGCGTCCCGGTAGGCGGCCTCGCGCGCGGCGAGCAGGTGCATCCGCTGCACCCCGAAGGTCGCCTGTACGACGACCATCACGGCCCCGGCGAGCAGGAACTGGAGGATGGCCGCCGTCAGCCGCAGGTCGCCCCGCCCCGCCCCGAAGCCGAGGTGGTACAGGCACAGCCCCAGCGCGACCGCGTAGGTGCCCCCCGCCCAGCGCAGCGCCTGCCGGGGCGGATAGAGCAGGAAGGGGGCGGCGTAGAGCAGCGCGAACCAGTACGTGCTCTCGCTGAGCATGTGCATCTGGGGCGTAAAGGTCCGGAACTGCTGCTCCAGCGCGAGCAGGAAATACACCGTGGTCGCCGCGTACGTCACGCCCACCGCCGTGTGCACCCGCAGCCTGCGCGCCGCCACCGCCGCCTGGAGGGCGAGCAGCGTCAGCGCCAGCAGCGGCAGCGCCACCCGGTCGAGGGGATCGAAGGCGAAGCGCTGCACCCACAGCGCCAGGGCGCACGCCAGCGCCCCCAGCCACGCCAGGCGCAGAAACATCCGCCGCTGCGACCCCTGCCAGGGCTCGTCGTCGGTGGGCTGGAGTGCGCGGTGGGCGGTGGGCTTCATCGAACACACTCCGGGGGCGGGCGGTGAGACTCTCATCCTACCCTACCCGGTTTCCGGGAGCGGTCCGGGCCCTCAGCGCACGACGCGGTGGTGAACCCGGCAGCGGGCCTCGTAGGTCTCCTGCGCCCCCACGAGCACCACGGGGTCGTCGTAGCGGGCGGGCTGGCCGCCGATCAGCCGCTGCGAGCGCGTGGCGGGCGCCCCGCAGACCGTGCAGATTGCCGTCAGTTTCTCGACGCTCTCCGCCCGCGCGAGCAGGTCGGGAATACACCCGAAGGGCTCGGCGCGGAAATCGAGGTCCAGCCCCGCCAGGATCACCCGCACCCCCGCCTCGGCGAGCCCCAGCACGAGCGGCCCGAGGTCCGGCCCGAAAAACTGCGCCTCGTCTATGCCGACCACCTCGGGCAGGGGGGACTCGGGCGCGGGGAGGAGCACCCCCTCCCCCGTCAGGTGCGCGCGGATGGCGGCGGCGTCCCGCACGGCTATGGCCTCGATGGAGCGGCCCGCGTGGCTGGCGACGTGGGCGACGTGGTAGCGGCGGTCGAGCGCGGGCTTGAACACGGCCACCCGCTGGCGGGCGATCACCGCGCGGGTGAGGCGGCGGATGAGTTCCTCGCTCTTGCCGCTGAACATCGGCCCGACGATCACCTCGAGGTGGCCGCCGTGGTAGGGGGACTTGAGCACGGGCCGGATTATAGAAGTCGGGGAGCGGCGGCGCGTTGGCCCCAGACGGGCCGGGCCCGACTCTGCTCAGCCTGGGACGACCCGAAAACGTCCGTTCACGAAGGCCAGCTCGAACGTCGAGCCCGGCGCACCGGGTCGCCAACCGAGGTCGAGGGCCCGCCGGATGGCCTGTTCGGCGAAAGCGGGAGTGATCCGGGCAGGGTTGTTCCCGGGGCGGAGGTCGTGATTCCCCATGTGCAACCACGGGTCCCCCGCCACTCCGGCAGGGCGACCACCAGCCGCTGACCCCCGCCCGACTCCTGCACGACTGTCAGGAACCCAGTGTTCTTGCTGGTAACCCTCCAGCAGTAGGGCTGGTCGGCGACAACGATGGACCGGAAGTTGCGCCGCTTCTTCGTCAGGGCCACGAGGGATGGTGTCGCGCCCTCTCGCTCCGAAAAATGAAAACCGCCCCACCAGCGCGGGCGGGGCGGCTTGGGCAATCAGCCTTACTTCTTGCGGTTGGTGCGGTACGAGTCGCCGAAGCGCTTGTTGAACTTGTCCACGCGGCCCTCGGTATCCACGAAGCGCTCCTCGCCGGTCCAGAAGGGGTGCACGCCGCTCCACACGTCCACGTGAATCTCGGGGCGGGTCGAGAGGGTCTCCATGACGACCTTGCCCTGGTACATGATCTTGCACGGCACGGCCTTGGGATGGGCATCTTTCTTCATCTTGTTCCTCCTCCGTCACGTCGTTGTGCGTAACGGGCAACCTCGGAAGTATAGCAGCGGGCGGGGAACTTTACCAGACATACCGGGTGTCCCACGCCTCGCCCCGGCGCAGGGTCGGGGTGGGAAGGCCCGTCACGCGGTACCCGCCCTTGACGGCGGCGCGCACGAGGAGCCGGGGGTCGAGGTCCGGGTAGAGGCGGCGGGCGAACGCGACCTCCTCGCGCCCGTCGAGGCCCCCGCCGCTCGCCACCGAGTCCGTCCCCAGGGCCACCTCCACCCCCGCCGCCGCGAAGGCGACCCAGGGGAAGGTCCCGCACTCCAGGTGCGCGTTCGAGCGCGGGCAGGAGACGACCGGGCACCCGGCTCGGCTCACGCGGGCGATGTCGTCCGGCGTCACGTTCACCATGTGGACGAGGGTGGGCCGCCCCACCAGCGCCCCCAGTTCGTCGAGGTAACGCACGGGCGTGAGGTCGGGGGCCGGGTCGCGCCCAATGACCTCGGAGAAGGAGGCGGGGGAACGCAGGCGGCGCATGGACTCCCACAACGGTCCTGCCCCGGTGCGGAACAGCTCGACTTCGGAGGGATGTTCCGCCACGTGAATTTGCACGGGGAGCCCCTCCCCCGCCGCGTACTCGGTGAGCAGCCGCATCAGGCGGTGGCTGACCGTGAAGGGCGTGTGTGGCGAGAGGCCGACGCGCAGCCCGCCGGGCCGTTCGAGGCGGCGCCACCCCTCGACCCGCTCGCGCGCCTGCCGGAAGGTCTCGTCCGCCGTCTCGGGAAAGGGACCCAGAACCTCGAAGTACGCCACCCCGCGCAGGTCCTCCCGGGCGAGGAGGGCGGGCATGGCGTCCGGGGACCACACGATGTCGCCCACCCCGCCGACCCCCAGCCGCGCGAGGGTGTCCGCCCCGGCCTCGGTTCCCGACATCCCACGTTTCGCGCTCTGGGCGACCACGACCTCGGGAATCCAGCGGAAGTAGGGCAGCGCGCGGAAGCTGTAGGCGCTCATGTCGAGGTGGGTGTGGGCGTTCACGGGGGGCGGCGCGATGACCTCTCCGGCCCGCCGCTCCCGCGCGTGAGGATAGCTCGCTCGCAGGGTGTCGGGGTGTCCGGTCGCCGCAATCACCCCGTTCGAGACCACCACCCCGCCCGGCGACTGCCCGCCGCCCACGCCCGTGAAGAGCACGTCGCAGGTGAGGAGTTCGGGGGTGTGGGGATCAGATGAGCTGGCGGAAGTCATGCGGCCCATTGTGAGGGCGGGAGGGAAGGTCGGCGCCTCCCTCTCCCCGCCCCGCCCGGACGGCCCTCAGCTCAGCCTTTGAATCCGGCCCCGCAACTCGCGCGCCACCGCGTCCGGTCCCCCCGCGAGGAGGGACGCCGGGACGTGCCAGCGCCCCTTTTGCTCGAACTCGGAGGTGAAGAGGCTGCTCAGGCCGGTGGCGCGGCGGTCCACCTCCAGAATCACGTCCAGACCGCCCGAGGCCGGGAACATCATCATCTCCAGTTCGGTGAGGTGGGACTGGCCATACGGGGGCCGGAAGCTGAGTTCCTGCACGATGCGCCCGTAGTGGTGCTCGACCTCGCTCGCCGCCAGCCGAAAGCCCAGGCGCTCCGCCGCCGTGATGACCACCTCCATCTCGCGGCTGGGCAGAATCTGGAGGTGGTCGGTGTCGCCGGGGTCCACCGCCCCCGCGACGTCGGCGTCGGTCGCCAGCCATACCGCCGTGCCCGGCAGGCTGAGCGGGGTGCCGGACGGCACGGTCAGCGAGAAGGGAAACTCGCGCGTCTCGCCGGGCTGGAGGTCGAAACCGGGCGTCACCGGCTGGCTGAACAGCCCGTGGGTGACGTAGCCGTCGTCGTGCTTGTAGCGGGTGGCGAGACCGAGGTTCACCCGCTCGACCCGCTGCGGGACGGCCCCGCCGCGCACGAGCACCACGCCGGTGATCGCCTCGCCGACCCGGACCGCCGGATTGTGCACCCGCGCGTCCACCGTCGCCCCGCCCACGCCGACCGCCGCCATCATCTTCTTCAGGAAGCCCATACGCCTGCCCTTACGGCGGAAGTGTGAGCGGGGTTCCCGAGTCCAGACGCTACGCCCCCGCGCCCTCCGACTGCCGCCCCGCCGCGCGCCGCTCGGCGATCATGGCGGCGCCGACGATGCCCGCCTCGTTCTGGAGGGCCGCCGGGACGAACTTGCTCCGGGTGAGGTGGATGTGCTCGCCCCACTTGTCGGCCTTCTTGCTGATGCCGCCCCCGATGATGAAGAGGTCGGGGGAGAACAGCAGTTCGAGGTGCTGGAGGTACGTCGAGGCGCGCTTGGCCCAGCTCTTCCAGTTCAGGTCGTCGCGCTCGCGGGCGCGGTCGGAAGCCCACGTCTCGGCGTGCTTGTCCCCCTTGAGCCACAGGTGCCCGAGTTCGGTGTTCGGCACGAGCACCCCGTCGTGGATCAGCGCGCTGCCGATCCCGGTGCCGAAGGTCAGGACCATGACCACGCCGGACACGCCCGCCCCCGCCCCGAAGCGGGCCTCGGCGAGCCCGGCGGCGTCGGCGTCGTTGATCAGGTGCACGTCGCGCCCGGTCGCCTCGGTAAAGAGGGCGTCGGCGTCGAGGCCGATCCAGCCCTTGTCCACGTTGGCGGCACTCAGCGTGCGCCCGTGCTGCACGATCCCGGGAAAGGTGACCCCCACGGGTCCCTCGTGCCCGAAGTGCCGCACGAGCTGGGCCACCACGTCCTTGACGGCCTCGGGGCGCGCGCCCTCCGGGGTGGGGATGCGGTGGCGCTCGGCGAGCAGTTTCCCCGTCGCCGTGTCCACGGGTGCCCCCTTGATGCCGCTGCCGCCGATGTCGATGCCCAGGATCACGCTCATGGGGTACAGCGTAAGGGAAGGCGGGCACCTGGGGCCATTAGCTGAACCGTGGAGGTCTCGCAAAGACCCAGATTTCCCGCTTCTCGGGGAGTTCCCGGAACCCCTGCCGCACGTACAGGCGGCACGCGGCGTGGTTGTCGGCCCTCACCTGCAACGAGAGGCGCCTTGTTCCCGGGGGTTGACCCATGAGGAGGGCACGAAGGAGCCGGGTGCCCTCTCCCGTCCCGCGTGCTTCGGGGCGCACGGCGAGGGTCACCACCTCCCGCTCCCCCTCCCCCCGGCCCTCCACGTGGGCGGCGCCGACGACCCGCCCGTCCCGCCGGGTCAGGGTGAGTTCCCCCTGCGAGAACAGCGCCCGCAGCCTGTCCGGCGGGTAGGGCTTGAGGGTGGAGAGAACCTCGGCGGCGGCCTGGGCGTCCTCCGGGGAGAGCGGAGGACGCGGATGTTGGCCCCGGCCCTCCACCTCACGTTCGAGACGCAGATACTCGTGCACCTCGACCACTTCTAGGTGTCGATCCAACACCGTCCGCAAGGTGATGTCGTCCGGAGGTAGGTCGAAGCGCAGGCGTTCTCCGGAGATCGGGGGAACGGCACCCACCAGCCCGCACAGCAGGGCTTCCCACACGTCCTCCCGGAACGGCCCGGGCGAAGCGTACAGTTCCGCGACCTGCACGCCCTTCCCCGCCGCAAAGAAGCGCAGGAAGCCCAGCGGTTCGGCATTCCCGACCCAGGCCGTGAGCCACCCCGGCGGCACCGGGTCGGGGAAGTATTCCCACTCGTCCGCCAGATCGAAGTCCGATCGCCCGAATGACGCGGCCAACAGCGGCTCTAGCACGCGGAGGTCGGCTCGGGTCCAGGGACGCACCTGAATCATGCCGTCCATCTTCGCCGGTGAAGGGCCTGGGTGACTTCTGGTAGGGGGCAAAGAAAACCGCCCCCACGTGGGAGGCGGCTTCTTTGGAACGGCTCGCTTACTGGCCCCGCGCACCCTTCGCGGCGTCCACGAGGGCGCGGAAGGCCTCGGGCTCGCGGGCGGCGATGTCGGCGAGCACCTTGCGGTTGAGGTCCACCCCGGCGCGCTTGAGGCCGTTGATGAAGGTGGAGTAGTTCATGCCGTGCAGGCGGGCACCGGCGTTGATGCGCTGAATCCACAGGCGGCGGAAGTCGCGCTTCTTGTTGCGGCGGTCGCGGTACTCGTAGGTCGCGGCGTTGAGCAGCGTCTGGAAGGCGTTGCGGTACTGCTTGCTGCGAGAACCCCAGAAGCCCTTGGCGCGCTTGAGCACCTTCTTGTGGCGGCGGCGGCGAACGATCCCGGTCTTGACGCGTGGCATGGCTCACTTCCTCCCGACGACGAGCCCGAGCTTCATGCGGGCCCACTCGCTCTTGGCGAGCACGAAGCCTTTGCCCTTGCCGCGAATCTCGTCGCCGCTCTTGCCGGTGTTCTGGTGGCGCTTGCCACTCTTGAACGCCATGACCTTGCCGGTGGCCGTGACCTTCACCCGGCGGGTCATGCTCTTTTTGGTCTTCATCTTCGGCATACTTGCTCCTGTAGCCCGGTCCCACTCCGGTTCGGAGGGTTCCGTCTGGGGGCTGGGGCCGTCTCTCGGTGGAGACCGTTGGCCGCCCCGTCCCACTTAGGCCAAGGGGAAACTATACGCGAAGGGGGCGGGAGGGGGCAAGGGGGACGCGGCCCCTCACCTCGGCGGTGTCGGCCCCTGCCCGCTCCTGCGGATGGCCGCCAGCAGACGTGTCACGGCCTGCGCGACGTTCGCCGCCTCCCGCCGCACCTCGGGGTCGCGGCTGAGTTGGGTCAGGCGTTCGGCGGCGTTGCGGGCCGCGTTCAGCAGGGTCTCGACGGGAATGCGGGTGCGGCGCGGGCGGGTCATCCCTGAACCTCCCGGCTCACCAGCCACAGCGCCCGGTAGGGCTCCAGATGCACCGGGTAATGTCCGAAGGTAAACGCACTCCCGCCGAGGAGATCGGTCGCATGCTCACCGAGGTGGTCGCGCAGGAGGTGGGCGGGGAAGTCCACCTCCCCCTCGCTGAAGTTGTAGACCTGCACCATCACGCCGAGGGGGTGGTCGCGGCGCAGCAGCAGCACCCGTCCGTCGGGGCTGGGGACGACGTGGCTCTCGATGCTGGCGTGCAGGTGCGGGGTGTCCTGCCGCACGCGGATCAGGTGGCGCAGGCCCGCGTTGACCCGTCCGGCGGGCGAGTCGGGCTCCGTCGCCACCTTCTCGGCCAACTCCCAGTCCATCTTCGGGCGGTGGACCCAGCGGTTGTCGGGGGCGTGTTCGGGCACCTCGGTGAAGCCGGAGTCGTTGAGCATCGCCAGTTCGTCGCCCATATACAGCAGGGGCACCCCGCCGAAGCCCAGCACGACCGCGTGGGCGAGGAGGAGACGGCGCACGGCGTCATCCACCCGGCCCGCGTCCCCGGCCTCCAGCGCCGTCTCCAGCCCGGCGAGGCTGGCCCCCGACCCGCTGATGCGGCGGTCCCCGGTCGCCGGGTTGAACTGGAAGACGAGGCCGCGGGCGAAGGAGCCCGGGAACTCCCCGCTGTAGAAGTCGCTCAGGAAGCGGCGGTGCGCCTCGCCACTGAGTCCCGCGCGGGCGGCGTCCTCGTCGCTGATCGCCCAGCCGATGTCGTCGTGGCAGCGGACGTACATGCCCCAGGTCGTGTTCGTGGGCTTGGGGGGAAAGGCCCGCAGCGCCTCCTCGAAGAGCCGGGTGTTGCGGCTCGCCAGGGTGGACCAGATCTGCACCATCAGGCTGTTGTGGTAGGCCATGTCCGAGACCTTGCCGTGGTGTGACCGCGTGCCCAGGTAGTGGATCAGGTCGGCGGGCGCCACGATGGCCTCGGCCTTGAAGGCCACCCCGGGCGCCACGATCCGGGCGGCGGCGCGCAGGGCCCGGGTGAGGTGGTGGACCTCGGGCTGGTTCTGGCTCGCCCCTCCCAGCCGCTTCCAGATGAAGGCGATGGCGTCTAGCCGGAAAACCTCCACCCCCCGGTTGGCGAGGTATAGGATCAGGTCGGCGAACTCCAGGAAAACGTCCGGGTTGGCCCAATTCAGGTCCCACTGGTAGGCGTTGAAGGTGGTCCAGACCCAGCCCCCCGCCGCGTCGTCCCAGGTGAAGTTGCCCGGCGCGAAGTCGGGAAAGACCTCGGGGAGGGTGCGCTCGTAGGCGTCGGGAAGGGCGCGGTCGGGGTAGATGTGGAAGTAGTCGCGGTACTTGGGCTCTCCAGCACGTGCCTTTTCAGCCCACTCGTGCTCGCGGGCCACGTGGTTGAGCACGAGGTCGAGGACGAGGCTCACCCCGCGTCCTCGCAGCCCCCGCGCCAGGGCCGAGAGGTCGTCCATCGTGCCCAGGTCTTCCCGCACGGCCCGGTAATCCTGCACCGCGTAGCCGCCGTCGTTCTCGCCCGCGCGGGGCTTGAGGAGGGGCATCAGGTGGAGGTACTTCACCCCGAGGCCCTGGAGGTAGTCGAGGTGCTCGGCCACACCCTTCAACGTCCCCGCGAAGCGGTCCGCGTAGGCGATGTACCCGATCATATCCGGCGTCTGAAGCCAGTCCGGGCGCAGGAGACGGGCCTCGTCGAGACGCCGGAGGTCCGCCGGACGGGCGTGGAAGGCGTGGAGCATCACCTCGATCAGGCGGTCGAAGAGGGGGTCGGCCCGGTCCCCGTACACGGCGCGCAGGCTCCCTTGCAGGTCGGGGCCGTACCGCTCCAGGCGCAGGAAGAACGTGTCGGCGTCGCGGTCGTCGTCGAACGCGGTCCGCAGCCGCGCCCAGGGGTCGGACTTGAGCACCCGCCCAGCATACGCCGGGAGTGGGAACGGTTCCAAAAGGGGCAGAAGGTCGAAGGCGGAAGGCTAACCCAGGGCGCCTTTGACCTTTGCCTTCCGCCTTCTGCGCCTTTTTAAGAAGGCCCTATCCCCGCAACTCCGCCCGCACCTTTATAAGCGCACGGCCCAGCAGGTTTTCGCCCCAGGCGTGGCGGTGGGCCTCCGCTTCCTGTTCCGAGAAGCCGATGCCCCAGATGCGGTCGGTGGGCGAGGCTTCGACGAGCAGGGCGTCTCCGGTGCCCAGCAGGGCGGCGCGCAGCCTGTCGGCCTGCCCGAATTTCAGCCGGAGCATGTCGAGTGCCGCGCCGTACCGCTCACGCACCCACACGCCGTCATCGTAGGGGGTGACGCGGCGGCCCAGCGCCTTGCATTCCGCCGGGGTGCGGGCGGCGAGGATGGCGGCGAGCCTTGCCTCATCGCCGAAGAGTCGGGCCTTGCGCGCCATCAGGTACTGCTCGGCCCAGCGGTAGGTCACGCCGTCTTCCACGAAGACGCTGGGGTGGCCCTATCCATCAGAAATAGTCGAGAAGGGGTGGGCGGTGCGGTAGAAGTACACGGTGTCCGGCATGGGGAAAGGCTTCCAGGCCGGGGCGAAAAACGCATCTGCCAAGCGGGGTAGGCCAACGGGAAGAAGGCGGCGAGGTCTCCCCCACCGCCCTCCCCGTCCGGCTGCTCTTCCTGCCTTACTGCACCTGATCGCGGCTGACGTTGAGGTACACCGCCACATCGTCCATGCTCTCGACCTGCGAGAGGGGGACGTAGCGGTGCTCTCCCGTCGGGCTGTCGGTGCGGGTCAGCTTGAGCTGGTCACCCTCCATATGGTCCACCGTGCCGACGTGCTCGCCGTTCATGTCCTTGACCTGCATGTGCTCGCCCTGGCTTTCGAGGCGCTGGCGGAGGTCCTGCCTCACCCGGTCGTCGATCTGGTCGACGAGGTTCTGGTCGTTCTGTCCGTCGTTCTGGGTCATGGGCGTAGCCTACGGGGGCCTCCCGGCGAATCAGATGACAGTCAGGTACAGGAGGGCGTCACGGAATGTTGGTGGAATCTCCATGTCGCCTCCTCAACCCACCTCCGCAGCCAGGTTCCGCACGGCGCCCACGTCCAGCGCCGTGAGTGCGGCGTTCACCCGACCCGCGAAGTTCGGGGGAGCCCCCGGCAACGCCCCCGCCAGCGCGACTGCCCCCTTCTCGTTCAGAATCCAGGCCCGCCCCCGCGCGCCAAGGGTTTGCACCATCGCCATGACGGCTTGATACAGGCACCCCTGCGCATAGTGCACGTCGCCGCGTTTCAGGCCCTTGGCCGCTCCGTCCAGCCAAAAGCCGGGTTGCCAGGCGTAGTGCTCTTCGAGGGCTTGAGCGAGGGACGCCGGGTAGCCTCCGAGCCGTGCCCGCAGCCGCTCCAACCTTCCTGAGGGGTCGTGGAGGATGAGGCCCGTCGCCAGTTCCGCCGCGTAATGGTGCCCGTGGATGCCGTGGGGGTGTCCGGGCTGGGCGTGCACGCTGACCCTTCCGGCCAGGGCGTCCCCCACACTCTTCTCCACCCGCCTCACTTCCCGGTAGATGAGGTCCACCCGCTGCCCCTCCACCGTCAACCACGCGCCGCCGTCCACCCACGGACCCCAGCCGCCGGGCGGGGTGGCCGAAGCGGAGCCCGACTCGTCGAGGTCGCGGCACAGGGCGCTGAGCGCGGCGAGGTCGAAGGGGTGCGCGGCGTCGTAGGCGAGGCCGAGGTCGAGGTCGGAGTCGGGGCGGGCGTTGCCGCGGGCGTGCGAACCGCCGAGGGAGACGGCGACGATGCCGGGAACCCGCGCGACTTGAGCGGCGATGGTGCGGGCGAGGTCGGGAACGGTCACGCCCCCATCATCGCCTCAAGCCACCTGCACCACGCAGAAGCGGTTGCCGTCGGGGTCGGCGAGCACCACGTAGTCGGCCTCCGGCTCGTAGCGCCAGTCCACGCGGGTGGCTCCCAGGGCCAGAAGCCGTTCCACTTCCGCCGCCTGATCCTCGGCGTAAAGGTCGAGGTGATGGCGCCGCGCCTTTTCGGAGTCCACGAGATCGAGGGCGAGCTGGACGCCCGGTCCTTCCCGGGGCACCAGAACGGCCCAGTCGTCGTCCGGTTCGTTGCGCAGCCGGTAGTCCAGCGCCCGCGTCCAGAACTCGATGGCCCTCGGCACGTCCCGCACGCCCCAGACGATGGAGCCGATTCTGAGCATGGGCGCAGCTTAACAGCCCCGCCATTCGGCCTGCCCGGTGGGCCAGGCGGCGGATTCAGCCCGCCTCCCCCGCCCCGCTATGATGGCCTTTATGACGAAGGCGGCCAGCGGAGACAGGCAGGATAAGAAGGCACAGCAGTACGGGGTGACGCCCCAGAGCGTCGATTTCAACGACTGGTACAACGAGGTGGTCAAGAAGGCCGACCTCGCCGACAACAGCCCCGTGGCGGGCGCGATGGTGGTGCGGCCCTACGGCGCGGCGCTGTGGGAGAACATCGAGCGCTGGTTGGATACCCGCTTCAAGGCCACCGGGCACGAGTCGCTGCTCTTCCCCACCCTGATCCCCATGAACTTCCTGACGAAGGAGGCCGAACACGTCGAGGGGTTCGCGCCCGAACTCTTCACGGTGACGAAGATCGGCACGGAGGAACTCGCCGAGCCCTACGTCCTGCGCCCCACCTCCGAGACGATCATCGGCCACATGTGGAGCGGCTGGCTGAACTCCTACCGTGACCTCCCCTTCCTCCACTACCAGTGGGGCAGCGTCTTCCGCGCCGAGCTGCGGACGAAGGCGTTCCTGCGAACGAGCGAGTTTTACTGGCACGAGGGACACACGGCGCACGCGACGGAAGAAGAGGCGAGAGGAGAGGTCCGCCAGCAGCTCGACCTCTACCACGAGTTCTGCCGGGACGTGCTGGCCCTGCCCGTCGTGCGGGGGGAGAAGACGGCCTCCGAACGCTTCGCCGGGGCAGTCGCTACCTACTCCATCGAGGGGATGATGCGCGACGGGAAGGCGTTGCAATCGGGAACGTCGCACTACCTGGGGCAGAACTTCTCGCGGGCCTTCGACGTGAAATTCCAGACGCGCGAGCAGCGCGAGGAATACGCCTACACGACGAGCTGGGCGATCTCCAGCCGCATCATCGGCGCGATCATCATGACGCATGGGGACGACCAGGGGTTGATCATGCCCCCCAACATTGCTCCCATTCAGGTCGTCGTGATTCCCGTGGGCCGCAAGGACAACTTGGGCGAGATGGTGGCGGAGGGCGAGAAGTTGGCCGCCGAACTGCGCGCCCAGGGCCTCTTGGTCAAGGTCGACAAGCGCGACGGCGTGACGAACGGCTTCAAGTACAACGACTGGGAACTCAAGGGCGTACCTGTCCGGGTCGAACTCGGCCCCCGCGACTTGGAGCAGGGCGTCGTGGTCGTCAAGAACCGCAACGCCGAGGAGAAGGAGACCCTGAGCCGCGAGGAGGCCGTGGGCAGCATGAAGGCTCGTCTGGACGGCATCCAGTCCTGGCTCCTGAAGCGGGCGACCGACTTCATGCTCGAAAACACCGTCAAGGTGGACACCTACGAGGAGTTCAGGGCCGCCATCGAGGCCGGGAAGTGGGTGCTGGCCTTCCACTGCGGCGACGAGGCGAGCGAGCGGCAGATCAAGGAGGACACCAAGGCGACGATCCGCAACATCCCCCTGGACGACGCGGAGTTCTTCGCGGAGCGGGAGGAGGGCGGGGTGTGCGTGCATACCGGACGGCCCGCCGCGTACGGCAAGCGGGTGATTTTCGGGCGGCAGTACTGAGGGAGCGGTCAGCCGTCAGCAGAAGGGCCATCCAATCTGCCGGAGGGCTCTTTTGCTGTCCTGAGCGGGCACCTAACCTGACCCCATGACGACCATCCGCCCCTTCACGCCCACCGACCGCGCGGCCTGCCTCGCCCTCTTCGACTCGAACGTGCCGGAGTTCTTCCTGCCACCGGAGCGGGCGGAGTTCGAGCTGTGGTTGGACAAACCCTTCGATTCCGGCGAGTACGGTGAATACTTCGTGCTGGAGGACGAGGGCCGGGTCGTGGCCTGCGGCGGCGTGTGGCTCGACCCGCAGCACCCGGAACGCCCGGCGGGCTTCAGTTGGGGCATGGTCGCGCGGGACGCCCACCGGCGGGGACACGGCTCGGTGCTGCTGCGCTTCCGGCTGGAGCGGCTGCGGGAACTGGGGGCGCGGGAGGTCCACCTGGACACCAGCCAGCACACCGCACCCTTTTACGCCCGCTTCGGCTTCCGGGAGGTGCGGCGCGTGCCAGACGGATACGGGCCGGGCCTGGACCGGGTGGACATGGTGGCGGAGTCCAGCGGGTAGGGTGAGTCCGTGAGCGCCAACTCTCCCGCCGAGGTCGCCGCCCAGTACGCCACCGACCGGAACCTGCGCGTCCGCAAGGAGACGCACGTGCGGTACGGGGTGGGCCCGGATCTCGAGCCCAGGGTGGACGAGTTGCTGGCCCTGCGGGGCAACGAGGCGTTGTTGGACGTGGGGACCGGCCCCGGCGACTTTCCCGGACGGTTGCGTGATCAGGGGCACCGGGGCCGCCTCGTCGGGGTGGACCTCTCCCCTGGCATGGTCGAACACGCCACGGCCTTCCACCCAGGGGTCGAGTTTGTGCAGGCCAGCGCCGACGCCCTCCCCTTCCCGGACGCCTCCTTCGGCGTGCTCACGGCGCGCCACATGCTCTACCACGTCCCCGACGTTCCCGCCGCCCTGGCGGAGTTCGCGCGGGTGCTGAGGCCGGGCGGACGCTTCCTGGCCGTGACGAACGCCTCCGGTTCCCTGGGCGAACTGTGGGACGTGGTGGCGGAGGTGGCCCCGGAGGAACCTGCGCTCGGCGGGTTGCTGGAGAGCCGGGCGGGGTCGGCGGTGTTCTCGGAGCACAACGGCGAGGGGCTGGTGCGCGCGGCGTTCGGTCAGGTTCAGGTTGATGTTCTGGACAGCGCCCTTATGTTTCCTTCCCCCGAGCCGGTGCTGACTTACCTGGAGTCCATGACGGCGCTGCACCGTCTGGCCGAAGGGGACCGGGGCCGCGTCCGGGAGGCGCTGCGGCGGGTGCTGGCGCCCCGGTTCCGGGCGGGCGGGTGGCGGGTGCCCAAGCGGGTGGCCCTGATCGGTGCCCGGCGGTAGGGATGGCCCGGGACGGGCACGGGGACGCTCTATCCTGGCCCGGTGACTGCCCCCCGCTCCCTGCCTCCGCCCGCCGTCACCCGGTTTCTGGTCGGAGCCGTGCTGGGCGTGGCCGTGGCGGTGCTCCTCCCGAACCGCTGGCCTCTCGTCGTGCAGATTCTGCTGGGCTGGAACGCCCTGTGCCTCTTTGTGCTGGGCCGCGTGTGGCCGAGGCTGCTGAGTTCGACCCCGGAGCGGACCCGGGCCCTCGCCACCCGCGAGGACGACACTCGGACCATCGCGCTGCTCCTCACCGTCATGTCGGCCCTCGTCAGCCTGCTCGGCGTGGGGTTCGCGCTGGCCCTCGCCCAGCAACGGCCCGAGTGGGCCTCCGGTCTGACGGCGCTCGCGGTCGTGACGACGGTGCTCTCGTGGCTATTGCTGCACACCGAGTACACCCTGCACTACGCCCGGCGCTACTACCAGGACGGCGGCGGCGTGCTGTTTCTGGAGGGGGGCGGCACCGCGCAGGACCCCGACTACCGTGACTTCCTGTACCTGGGCCTGACCATCGGCATGACCTATCAGGTCAGCGACACCAACATCAACTCGCGGGCGATGCGCTGGCTGCTGCTCCAGCACGCCGTCCTCTCCTACGTGTTCGGCACGGTCGTGATCGCGCTGACGGTGGGCGGGGTGGCAAATTTGCTCGGGTAGCAGCCTGTTCGCCCCGCCTCCGCCATCTGGCCCTTTTCCCTCGGTCCCAACTCCTTTACACTGATCGGCGTGATCCGCTCTGCGCTTCCCACCCGGGGACGCCTCGCCTAGCCCAAGAGCCTGAGCGAGCCCGTCCCCGGCTGCGTGTGGCCGGGGCGTTTTCTTTTTCCCCCTCCAAGGAGTGAGCCGTATGTCGAAGATCGAGATTCAGGAGCCACGCGCCGAGCGTTACAACCCGCACGCCATCGAGCCCAGGTGGCAGGAGAAGTGGGAGGCGGAAGGCCTGTACACCTTCCGCGAGGACCCCGCCAAAACCAAGTTCTACGCGCTGACGATGTTTCCGTACCCCTCGGGGAACCTGCACATCGGCCACTGGTACGCGAACGTGGCGCCGGACGCGCGGGCCCGCTGGCTGCGGATGCGCGGCTACAACGTGCTGTTCCCGATGGGCTTCGACGCCTTCGGGCTGCCCGCCGAGAACGCGGCGATCCGCAACAACCTGAATCCGGCGGTGTGGACGTACTCGAACATCGAGCACATGACGGGGCAGTTCAAGCGGATGGGCACCATGATCGACTGGTCGCGCCAGTTCGCCACCTGCGACCCCGAGTACTACCGCTGGAACCAGTGGTTTTTCACCGAGTTCTTCCGGCGGGGCATGGTCTACAAGAAAGACGGCCTGGTGAACTGGTGCCCGAAAGACCAGACCGTGCTGGCGAACGAGCAGGTCGTGGACGGGGCGTGCGAACGCTGTGGCACCCCCGTCGAGCGCCGCAACCTGAGCCAGTGGTACATGAAGATCACCGACTACGCCGACGAGCTGCTGGACTTCTCGGGCACCGACATGCCCGAGCGCGTGAGGGTCATGCAGACGAACTGGATCGGCAAGTCGGTGGGCGCCGAGATCACCTTTGACACGCCCGCCGGGCCGGAGACGGTCTTCACCACCCGCCCCGACACGGTGATGGGCGCGACTTTCCTGGTGCTGGCCCCTGAGCATCCCAAGGTCCCTACGCTGACCACGCCGGGGCAGGCCGACGAGGTGCGCGCTTACGTCGAGGCGGCGGGCCGCAAGACCGACGTGGAGCGCCAGCAGGACGTGGGCGAGAAGACGGGCGTGTTCACGGGCTCTTTCGCCACGCATCCGGTCAGTGGGCATCAAATCCCCATCTGGGTGGCCGACTACGTGCTGGTGACGTACGGCACGGGCTCGATCATGGCCGTGCCGAGCGGCGACCAGCGCGACCTGGACTTCGCCCGCAAGTTCGGGCTGGACGTGATCGAGACGGTGCGACCCGAGGGCGCCGAGCCGATGGACGCGGTAACCGTCACCGAGGCGTATGCGGGCGACGGCATCATCGTCAATGAGGGGCCGCTGCACGGGATGAAGGGCGGCAAGGCGCACATCACCGCCGTCGTTGACCGACTGGCGGAACTGGACGTGGCGCAGGCCAAGACGACCTACCGCCTGCGCGACTGGCTGTTCGCGCGCCAGCGGTACTGGGGCACACCCATCCCCATCGTGTACTGCCCGGAGCACGGCGCCCAGCCCGTCCCCGACGACCAGTTGCCCGTCCGCCTGCCCGAGAACGTGGAGTTCACGCCCACCGGCCAGAGCCCCCTGAAGCTGGACCGCGAGTGGATCGCCACGACCTGCCCCGTCTGCGGCGGCCCCGCCGAGCGCGACACGGACACGATGGACACCTTCGTGGATTCGAGCTGGTACATGTACCGCTACCTGTCGCCGCACGACGACCAGCATCCTTACGACCCCGCCAAGGCCGACCTGATGCCGGTGGACCTGTATACGGGCGGCATCGAGCACGCCATCTTGCACCTGCTGTACTCGCGCTTCTGGACGAAGCTGATGCGCGACATGGGCCTGACCACGCAAAGCGAGCCCTTCCGGGCGCTGCGCAACCAGGGCATCATCCTGGGGCCGGACGGCGAGAAGATGAGCAAGAGCCGGGGCAACGTGGTGGACCCCGACGATCTGGTGCGCGAGTACGGGGTGGACACGGTGCGGACATACCTGATGTTCATCGCCCCCTGGGAACTGGGCGGCCCGTGGGACCCCAGCGGCATCAACGGCCCCGCGAAGTGGCTGTCGCGCGTCTGGGCCCTGTACTTCGACGAGAAGGTGCCCGGGCCGGAGGAAAGCGTCACCGAGGCCGAGTTGCGCTACGCCGTCCACTCCACCCTGAAAAAGGTCTCGGGCGACTTCGAGCGCCTGAGCTTCAACACGATCATCGCTTCCTTGATGGAGCTAACGAACACGCTGGTGAAGGCCAAGCGCTCGCCCGCTTTCGGCACGGGCGTTTGGGACGAGGCGCTGGACATCTTCAACCGGATGCTGGCCCCCGTGGTGCCCCACATCGCCGAGGAAATCTGGACCGAGCGCGGCGGGGCACAGAGCGTCCACGTCCAGTCCTGGCCCGAGGTGGACGAGGCCGCCGCCACCCGCGACACGGTGACGGTCGGCGTGCAGGTCAGCGGCAAGGTGCGCGGGCAGGTGGAGATCAGCAGGGCGGCGAGCCAGGAGGAGGCGTTGAGCGCCGCCCGCTCAAATCCCGACGTGGCCCGCTTCGTCGAGGGCAAGACGACGGTGAAGGAGATTTACGTGGCGGGGCGGATCATCAACATCGTGGTGAAGTAGCGCGGTTGGCCGAGGAAGAGGCGGCCCGATGGGCAAGGGGGCTTCTCTTCGCCCAGCAGGCCGAAGACCGTGAGTCAACCGTTCCAACTCCACACAGAAAAGGCCCCACCCGTCCAATTCGGCGGGTGGGGTCTCTCCTTCAGAGGGTCGGCGGGGGTGTCGGCCTCATCAGCGGTCGTCCGCGCCGACCTCCTCCCGGAGCAGCCGCAGGAGGTCGAGGGCCTGCTCGCGGGAGAGGGTCAGTTCCTGGGAGCCCGCGCCGTAGCGGTCGACCGAGAGATAGACGCCCTCCTGGGTGGGACAGACGTGCAGCCGACCGCCGGGCGTCCAGAAGGAGGTGAGCGGAGGAAGCGGGTGGGAGGGGGTCATGGCTCCCGCCCAGGGGAGAGGCTGGTGGCCCGGCTCTCTGTTCCATATTCAGCCCCGCTCACTGGGCCTGCTCCGTCCAGGCGGGGCGCGGCCCGTCCGGAAGCCGCCCCAGGGCCTCCCGCGCCAGTTCGCGGTCCTCGCGGGGTAGGGTGAGGAAGGCGAGCGCCATCAGCAGGAGGGTAACCGCGGCCAGCAGGAGGACGAGTTCCATACCCCAGTGTGCGAAAAGCCACACCGGGCGTGGTGACGGGCGCTTGCCGAAACCTCAACAGGCGGTTGAGCGAATCTGGAGAGTCCGGGGGCCAAGGCGGGGAGGCAGACGCGTCAGGAGGTCGCCCGCGGGGACGGGCCGGGAGCGGGGGCGGAGGACGGCTCCCCGCCCGTCTCCGGGGTCGTCTGCGCCCCGTCCCCCGCGGGCTCGGGGGGCACGAGCGCCTCGCGCAGCATCCGGAGTTGTTCGGCGTTGGCCCTGGCGTGGGCGTCGTCACTCATGGGGGCAGGGTGACACGCGGGGCGGGGCGAGGGGGGCGCAGATGCGGCGTGAGCTCAGCGGGTCCCCGCCCAGAAGGCGTCCAGGGCCGAGCGCACCTCGGGCAAGCGCTCGAAGTGGGGCAGGCCGTCGGTGCCCTCGATGCGGACGGCGCTCACGTTGGGCTGGGCGTCGAACTGCGGCAGGCGGTCGAAACTCACGAACGCGTCCCGGTCGTAGAGGACCAGGGTGGGCACCGGGAGCTTGCTGTAGAGGTCGCGGTAGGCGTCAGGGGTAAAGAGCCGACCGCTGATGAAGTACAGGGGCGCGTTCCTCGCGCCGGGCTGGCGGGTCGTCTCCAGGGCGTACTCGACGAGGCCAAGGTCCACGGGCCCGCGGAAGGAGCGGTCGAGGAAGAGTTCGATGCTGGGCCGGGTCCGCAGCAGGGCGTAGAGGGGCGTGCCGACCGCGCGCAGACGGCGGTAGAGCCGCTCGCCGCCGTCCTCGGCGTTCGCCTCCTGGGTGCCGCCGCGCGGTGCTCCGAGGCCGCTGGGACTGATCAGGGCCAGGGTGCGGATGCGGGGCTCCCCCAGGGCCGCGCGGGCGGCGAACTCGCCCCCCAGGCTGAGGGCCACCACGTCCACGTCGCCGCCGATCCGGGCGACGAGCGCGCGGATGGCCGACGCCATCAGCTCGGGGGTGTAGGGCACGTCGGGGCGGCTACTGCTCCCGAAGCCCGGCCACTCCAGGGCGTACAGGGGCCGGGTGCCCGCGTAGGCGTCCCAGAGCGGCTTGACCTCGTAGGCGCTCGCGGCGGCGTTCACCGAGGGGGTCAGCACCAGGGGCCGCCCGCTGCCCCGGGGGTCGGCGTAGTACGCCACCCGCAGGGAGCCCGGCAGGTCGAGGAACTGCCGCTCGCCGGAGAGCGCGGGGCGCAGGGCCGGGGCCGGAGCCGTCACCCGGGGCGTGGCGGGGGCCGGAGCGACCGGGGCAGGCGTCTGCGCGGCGGCCACCCCCGCGAGGACGAGCAAGAGGGCGGCGAGGGGCAGGCGCCAGCGGGAGGCGGGGCGGGGAGTCATGGTCCGATCTTTCGGCCCGGACGGCAGGGCGATTGTCCCGGGCCAGCCTCAGTTCAGGCGGTCGGGCCCCGGCGGCCCGCGCCCCCCCTCGCCGAGGTAGAGGGCGGCCACGTCGCGCAGGAGGCGGCGGGCGAGGGCGATCAGGTCGTCTTCGGTGGTGCCCGTGAGGTGGAAAGCGCCGCGCCCGGCGTACTCGCCCACGAAGGCGCCGTTCTCCCGGCGCACGCGGACGAAGACCTCGCACAGGCCCAGCCTCAGCCACGCGGCGTGCCACCCGCCGGGGGGAACGGGCCGCAGGCGCTGGTCGGGGTCGGGGGTGAAGTCGAGCGTGACGTTGTTCAGGGGGAGTCCCGGGCCGCTCGCGGTGCGCAGGGCGTGGTAGAGGGCATTCAGGAACGCCTCGCAGGCCCGCTGCTCGGCCTGCCGGGCGTCGGCGGCGCGCCCAATCGCGGCTTGCAGGGCGTCGAAGTCGTTCACGCGCCCATTCGTACCACGCGCGGGCCCCCGGGCAGCACCCCCCTCCCGTGGCCCGCTATGCTGCCCCCCGTGACGCCCCTGCCCCCCCGGCCCGTCCTCCTGATTTCGAACGGCACGGCGGAGGATCTGATCGGGGCGCGGCTGCTCGGGCACCTCGGCGCGGCCCTGCCGGGGGTGGAGGCGCGGGCGCTGCCCCTCGTGGGCGCGGGGGGCAGTTACGCGGGGCTGCCGGGGGTCACGCGGGTGGGCGGGGAACTGCGGCTGCCGAGCGGGGGCTTTCCCTTCGGGAGCGCGGCGAGCCTGCTCGCGGACCTGCGGGCGGGGCTCGTCGGCGCGTCGCTGCGGCAGTGGCGGGACGCCGGGCGGGCGGCGCGGGGCGCGGGCGCGGTCGTCGTGGTCGGGGACGCCTACGCCCTGATGGTGGGGACGGCGGCGGCGCGGGGGGCGGGCGTGCCCCTCGTCCACGTCCAGCCGCTCCTGAGCGCGCACTACCTGGAGGGGCTGGGCGTGCGGGGAGCCCTCTGCGAACTCAACGCGCTGGGGGCGAACCTCCCGATGCCCTACGAGTTGCGGCTGGCACGCGGGGCGCGGGCAGTCTTCGTGCGCGACGCGGTGACGGCGCGGTACTACCGGGCGCGGGGCGTGCGGGCGCGCTGGGCGGGCAGCTTCGCCCTCGACGTGCTGCCCCCGCCCGAGCGGGACCTGTCGGCGCTGACGGGGGGGCGCCGGGTGCTCGCCCTGCTGCCCGGCTCGCGGGGGGACCACCGCCGGAGCCTGCCCGTGATGCTGCGGGCGGCGGCGCGCCTCTCCGGGGTCGCGGGCGTCGTCGCCTGGGCGCACGGGTGGGACGCCGTGACCCTGCCGGGCGGCTGGCGGCTGACGGCGGAGGACGACCGGACGGCCTGGGCGCAGGGTGAGGGGGCGCGCATCCCCCTGCTGCGGGGCGCCTTCGGGGCGGTCGCGCGCTCGGCGGACGTGGCGGTGGGCACGGCGGGCACGGCGAACGAGCAACTCGCGGGGCTGGGCGTGCCCGCCGTGGCCTTCCCGACGGGCGGGCCGCAGTACACGGCGGGCTTCGCGCGGCGGCAGGGGCGGCTGCTCGGGGACGCGCTGGGGGTCGTCGCCCCCACCCCGGAGGCGGTGGCGGCGGAGGTGCGGGCTCTCCTCGGGGACCCGGCGCGGCGGGCTGGGCGGCGCGGTGTTCGCCTCCGCCGACCTCTCGG
>NZ_PNOR01000043.1 GCF_002869765.1 Deinococcus planocerae
CTGGGCCTGCTCGCCAGCTTCGAGGCGGTGGGGAACCTGGGGGCCGCGTGGGCCGCGCACGGGGCCCTGCGCGCCGCCGCGGAGCGGGTGGACGGCCTGCGCGCCCTGCCCCCCGCCGTGGAGGACCCCGCGCGCCCGCTCGACCTCTGCCCCGATTCCACCCTGCGCTTCGAGGACGTGCGCTTCCGTTATCCCGGCGCGCAAGCGGACGTGCTGCGGGACCTGAGTCTGACCGTCCGCCCCGGGGAGAGGGTCGCCCTCGTCGGGCCGTCGGGCGCCGGGAAGAGCACCCTGCTCGGGCTCGCGCTGCGTTTCCACGACCCCACGGGCGGGCGGGTGACCCTGGGCGGGGTGGACCTGCGCGAGCTGCGCCTCTCGGACGTCCGCTCCCGCTTCGCCTGGGCCCCCCAGCAGGCGGAGGTGCTCGGCGGCACCCTGCGCGAGAACCTGCGCCTGGGCGACCCGGACGCGGAGGACGCGGAGCTGCTCGCCCTGCTCGCCGACCTCGGGCTGGGCGGCCTGCTCGCGCGGCTGCCGGGCGGGCTCTCGGGCTGGGTGGGCGAGTACGGGGCGCGGCTCTCGGCGGGCGAGCGCTCACGGCCCTCGGTCGCCCGCGCCCTGCTGCGCCCCGCCCCCCTCCTCCTGCTCGACGAGCCCACCGCCCATCTCGACCCCGCGAACGCCCGGCGCCTGCTGCGGGCGGTGGAGGACCGCGCCCCGGAACGCGGGGTCCTCCTCGTCACCCACCAGCCCGACCTGCTCGGGCCGGGGTGGCGGCGGGTGGAGCTGGAGGGGGGCCGGACGCCCTGTGCCCACGCCCGACCGTCCCCCTCCCCCCCGGCGCCGGGACCGGGCATGAAGCCCCGCTGAGCCTTCTGAGGCGGAGGCTGCGAAAAGTCTGATCTGGCCTCCACCGTTTCTGCATCCACCGCGCCTGGCCGCCCCCTACCGTGGGGGTGGAAGACGCCCTGTCCGCCCGGGCAGGTGTCCGCGTCCGGAAGCCCCGTTTCGAGGAGGCCCCCATGACGACCCCCCGTCCAACCGTGCGCGGCACCCCCCCGCTCCCTGCCGCCCCTGGGCCCACCGCGGCCAACCGCTCCGGGCCCAGCCGCTCCGATCTGACCGCCGCGTGCGGGCGGCCCCCTTTTCGGGAGGCCCGCCGATGATCCTGCCCACCCCCAGCGCCCTCGACTTCGCCCGGCTGCTGCGTACCCGCGCGGAGCTGGAGGCGCGGGCGGGGCCCTACCTCGCCGTGGTGCAGGAGGCCGTCGGCGCGGCCCTGGAGCGGCGCGGCTACGAGGCCGTCCACGTCAAGCGGGCGCTCGACGTTCCGGCCCAGGAGAGCGTGGCCGCCGACGTGACCCTCGTCGCCATCGCCCGGCTCCCGCTGGAGGGCCTGCGCACCCCCGTCCTCAAGGCCCTGGTTCCGATGGTCGTCACCTACTCCGAGCGCTTCGTCGTCCGGGACGCCCAGATCAACCGCTTCTGCCTTCCCGAGCCCTTTATCCAGCCCGTCACCCTCGACCCCGCGCGGATCGGCGACGACCTCGTGCAGTTTCTCTCCGAGCGCTACATGGCCCACCTCCTGCGCCAGCCCTGAGTGGACCGGGGGGCGCGCGGCGTTGAGCCTTTCTTGGCCCAGCGGGGTGCGGGGCGGCTGGGCCGTGCATCCTGAACGCGGGAGGAACACCATGACGGACCAAGACGCGCCGACCTCGCCGACTTCCGGTTCAGGGCAGCCCGGCCCCGAGGGGGACGTGGGCTACGGCAGCCCCGCCGACACCCGCGCCCCCGAGGTCGACGACCGCCGCACCCCCGACGACGACCGCTACGGCTACGGCAGCGAGGAAGGCTACGAGGTGGAGGAGGGCAGCCCCGGCGCCTCCTCGGGGGGCGGGAGCAAGCAGCCCGGCGAGGACGGGTAACCCGGACCGCACGGCAGAACACCGGGCGGGCGGAGGGCACACGTGGTGTCTCCGCCCGCCCGATCCTGTTTGACCTCGCATCACCCCTGCGCCGCCTGCCCGCCCGCCCGCCTCTCCGCGCCGAGGAGCCGGACGTGGGTGCGCGCGGTGCCATCGCCCGCGATTTCGTCATGCTCCAGTGCCCGAAGCCCCTGCTGCTCGGCGCCGGAGAGGTCCTGAGGCTGGTGGACGTGCAGGTCGCACAGGCCTTGCCTCCGCATCGTCATGGTCGTGCCCTTCTCACAGGGGCGGTCTACCCTGCCGCCGGGGAAGACCAGCCCGTTGAGGCCCCGCGTTCTCCGCTCTTGAAGCCGGGCCGCCGTATCCTCCCCCCGGACTTGCCGGTTGGGGGGAAGGTGGCCTGGCCCGCCGTCTCCGGGATGCCCCTGAGAGGGGGGGAACGGTGACGGAAGACTTGGCGTATCCTCTGCAAAATTTCCTGTCTCTTCGCTGCCTGCCCGCGCTCCCCGGCCCTCCGCCCTCTTCCCCCCTCCAAGGAGAGTTTTCTTGCGTCACTCGACCCATCCCGAACCGCTGCTGGAGCGCGAGCAATGGCGTGACCTGAGCGGCACCTGGCGTTTTGCCTTCGACGACGAGGGCCGCTGGTTCCACCCCAGTGAGGTGGTGTTCGACCGGGAGATTCTGGTGCCCTACGCGCCGGAAAGCCGCCGCAGCGGGATTCACGACGAGGGCTTTCACCCCACTGTGTGGTACGGCACCACCCTGCACCTCAGCCCCGAGGAGCGCGCGGGCCGCGTGCTGCTGCACTTCGGGGCGGTGGACTACCGGGCGACCGTGTGGGCCAACGGGCACGTCGTCGCCCTGCACGAGGGCGGGCACACGCCCTTCACGGCGGAGATCACCGCGCACGCCCGGGCCGGGGAGCCCATCGAGATCGTGGTGCGCGCCCAGGACAACCCCCACGACCTCGCCAAGCCGCGCGGCAAGCAAGACTGGCTGCTCGAACCGCACTCGATCTGGTACCCCCGCACGACGGGCATCTGGCAGACCGTGTGGCTGGAGTGGGTGCCCGAAACGCACCTGCGGAGGTTGCGCTGGTCGGCGGACATGGAGAGCTGGGAGATCGGGGTGAACCTGCAAGTCTCCGGGCCCCTCCCCAAAAACCTCAGCGTGCGCGTGCGGCTCTACCGCGACCGCGACCTGCTCGCCGACGACCGCTACGCCGTGCGCCACCCGGAGGTCAGCCGCCGGATCGCCCTGTCCGACCCCGGCATCGACGACTTCCGCAACGACCTGTTGTGGAGCCCGGGGCACCCCCAGCTCATCGACGCGCGGGTGGAACTCATGCTCGGCGACACGGTGATCGACCGGGTGTACTCGTACACGGCGCTCAGATCGGTGCAGGTCAAGGGCAACCGCTTCCTGCTCAACGGGCGGCCCTACTACCTCAAGATGGTGCTCGACCAGGGCTATTGGCCGGATGGCATCATGAGTGCCAGCGACGACGAGCTGCGCCGCGACGTGGAACTCACCCGCCAGCTCGGCTTCAACGGGGCGCGTAAACACCAGAAGATCGAATCTCCCCGCTGGCTGTACTGGTGCGACCGCCTGGGCCTGCTCGTGTGGGAGGAGATGCCCAGCCCCTACCGCTTCACGCCGGTCGCGGTGCAGCGCCTCGTGCGCGAGTGGACCGAGGTCGTCGAGCGCGACATCTCGCACCCCTGCATCGTGGCGTGGGTGCCCTTCAACGAGTCGTGGGGGGTGCCCGACCTCCCCACCAACCCGGCGCACCGCGACTACGTGCGGACGCTCTACCACCTCACCAAGACCTTCGATCCCTCGCGCCCGGTGATCGGCAACGACGGCTGGGAGCATGTGGCGACCGACATTATCACCATCCACGACTACGCCGACGACCCCGAGGACCTGCGGCGGCGCTACGGCACGCTCGACTCTACCCGCGTGTCCCTCCAGCAGCAGCAGCCCGCCGACCGGGTGCTCACCCTGGGCGGCTTTCAGGAGACGGGGCAGCCCGTGATCCTCTCCGAGTTCGGCGGCATCGCCTATATCCCGGACCAGTCGAACGGCTGGGGCTACAGCGAGTCGCAGAGCGAGGTGGACTTCGTGGAGGACTACACGACCCTCCTCGCGGCGATCCACGAGTGCCACGGCCTGTCGGGCTTTTGCTACACGCAGCTCACCGACACCTTCCAGGAGAAAAACGGCCTGCTGTACGAGGACCGCACCCCCAAGGCCGACTTCATCAAGCTCGCCAAGGGCACCCAGGGCCGCCGCACCGCCCGCGAGATGACCATCGATCCCCTGATGAACCCCTTCGGCAACTCCGCCCGCTGGCTCAACCGCCAGTACAGCGCCCTCGTCGCGGGCGAGGAGGTCGCCTCCCTCGACCCCGGCGGCCTCGTCACGGGCGAGGCGTCCGAGGACTGAGGCGGGGAGACGGGAAGGGGGCGACGTGGACTGGAGTCCCGTCGTCCCTTTCCGTTGTCTGACCCTTGCGTGCCGTGAGCGCATGGTCGCCTACGGGGCGGGGAGCGTGCGCGACGACCCGACGCAGATCGCGCGGCCCGCCGGAGGCCCGCACCGCTCGCCAGACCGTCAGCGTGGCCTGTTGCCCGCCCCGCGGTGTCTGCTCACGCCACGTCAGCACGGCGCTTTCGATGGCTCGGCCCCGGGGCATCGCGTTCGCCAGTTCCTGTGGGCAGTTGTCGGCTTTGCCCAATCGGCTGCGTCTGAAGGACCTGTCACGGGGAGGCCGTTCGGGAACCCCCCACGGCTGCCAGGCGTTCGAGACGTTCAGGTGGTGGAGGTAGGCGACGTTCCGGCTCCACAGCACGTAGCGGGCGTGGAGTGGGGTCTTGTCCGGGTGGTACCCCGTGAGCGTACTGCGAAGCTCCACCCGGACCCTCGCAGGGTCGAGACTCAAAGCCTGTAGGTCATCCCTCAAGGGCGTCCACGCTTGGTACTCGAAGCCCGGCGGCACCATGCTGCTGGCGACGAGTCGGGGAACGAGCCAGGACGCGGCGAGCAGGGCCAGGGGGCCCAGAAGCGGGAACCCTTTGAGGAGAGAGGACCCCAGGGAGTTCCTGTGCCCTGTCTCCCCCTGACCGTTCATATCAGCCCTTGCTCGCCGCCTTGTGGGCGTAAAGACGGCGGTCGGCGAGGCGGAGCAGGGCGGGGACGTCGGCGGCCTCCCCCGGGAAGTGGGCGGTGCCCAGCCCCGCGCGCAGGGTGCCGCCCTCCAGCGTCTCCAGGGCGGCGAGGACGGCCTCGCCCTGCGGCGCGCCCTCGCCGTCACCGGGGAGCAGCACCGCGAACTCGTCTCCGCCCAGCCGGAACGCGCCGCCCGTGTGCGGGGTGACCTCCTCCAGGCGGCGTCCCGCCGTGATGAGCAGGGCGTCCCCCGCGGGGTGGCCGTGCACGTCGTTCACCCGCTTGAAGTCGTTGAGGTCGAGCAGCGCCAGGGTGAAGGGCTCGCCCCGCCCCACGAGGTCGGCGAGCCGGGCGTCGAAGGCGCGGCGGTTGCCCAGGCCCGTGAGGGAGTCGAGGTAAGCGAGGCGCTCCAGCCGGACCTGCGCGGCGTGGGCGTCCGAGAAGTCCTCCTGCACGCCCACGAAGTGGCGCAGGGCGCCGTCCACCCACAGGGGCTGGATGCGCAGCCGGTACCACATCGTGCGGCCATCCTTGCGGTAGTTCAGCACGACCCGCCGCACCGCCTCGCCCCGGTCGAGGGCCTCCCGCATCGCCGCGACGTCGGCGGGGTCGGTCTCCGGGCCCTGGAGGAAGGAGCACGTGCGCCCCAGCACCTCCTCCGGGAGGTAGCCCGTCTCGCGCGTGAAGGTCGCGTTGACGTACACGATCCGCCGCTCGGCGTCGGTGATGAGCAGCCCTACGTCCGCCGCGTCGAGCACCCGCCACAGCATGTCCCCCGGCAGCGGCCTCGGCGCCGCCCGCCCGGAAGCCGCCGTCACCCGGCGGTCCAGAGGGAGGCGGCAGGGGCGGCGAGCCCGCCCGGCGTCTCGGCGGGGCGTCCCAGGAAGTAGCCCTGCCCGTAGTCGGCGCCCAATTCGGCGACCATCTGCACCTCCTCGACCGTTTCGAGCCCCTCGGCCACCACCCGGATGCCGAGGTCGTGCGCGTAGCGGATCAGGGCGGTGATCAGGGGCACCCGGGGGTCGAGGGCGTGCAGGCCCCGCACGAGGTCGCGGTCGAGCTTCACGATGTCGGGGCGCAGCTCGGCGAGGTAGGTCAGGCCGGTGTGCCCCGCGCCGAGGTCGTCGAGCGCCACCTGCGCCCCCTCGGCCCGGTAGCGCTCCAGGATGCGTTTCAGGAGCCGCAGGTCGGGAAACGCCTCGCTCTCGGTCACCTCGAACAGCAGCCGCGAGAAGTCGGCCCCGACCTCCCGGCAGGTCTCGAAGGTGGTCTGAAGACAGATGTCGGGGTTGTACACCACCCCCGGCGCGAAGTTGATGAACAGCATCTGCTCCCCCGTGAGCTGCGGGTACGCCTGCCGAATCGCGCTGCGCCGGGCGTGCGCGTCGAAGGCCCGCGCCTGCCCGTGCGCCGCCGCCGCCTCCAGCAGCGCCCCGGCCCCCAGCAGGTGCCCCTCCCACTGCGCCCGCACGAGGGCCTCGTACCCGTACACCTCCCCGCTCCCGAGCGCCACGATGGGCTGGAGGTGAAAGTGCAGCGCCTCGCTCGCCGCCGCGAACCACCCGCTCCCGAGCCGCCGCGCCCAGCGCTCCAGCGGGGCCATCCGCCAGGTGTCGAGCCCCCCGTCCGTCCACGGCGCGGCGAGCAGGTCGGGCCGCTCGGTCCGGGAAAAGGCCCCCAGCAGCTCGTCCAGGCCGCCGAGGGCCCCGGCGGGCAGCAGGTAGGCCTGCTCACGCACCTCCAGCCTCAGCCCCCGCGCCGCGAGCACCGCCCCCAGCTTGCGCCCCACGTGCCGCGACACCGCGTACAGCGCCAGCCCCGTGAGGTCGGCGTCCTGCCTGGCCGTCAGCGCGTGACAGTCGCACACGCCCGCGGCGCCCAGCCCCGCATGGCTCGGAGAGTCGGGCGGCGGGTCACTCGGCGTGGCGCAGGCACTCATGCCCACGTTCTAGGCACAAGACTCATACGCCCGTCTTACTCAAGATCAAACCTCTAATTAATACATCTAAACGGTGAGGATAAGGGGAGGCAACGACGCTTCCCCTGCCTCCCCCCTCTCCCCTCCCCACTCACTCCCCGACCTGCTCCAGCCGCTGCTCACGGCCCGTCGCGCGCCACAGCCCGAGGGCGACGGCCAGACACAGCAGCGCGATGCCGAGCAGGGAGAGGGGAATGGCGCGCCAGCCGTACGCGTCCTTGGAGGCGCCGATCACCGGGGAGAACAGCACCGGGCCGAGAAAGGCGCTGGCGAAGACCAGGGTGGTGGCGCCGCTGCCGGGCAGCGTGCGGATCAGCCACACCAGCCCGGTGGTGAACACGGGGGCGAGGAAAAACCCCGCGAGGGTGTAGGCGGCGGCGGCGAGGGAGGGCACCGACGCGAGCGCCAGACTCAGCACCGCCAGGGTGAGGGCAAGGGTCACGAGCCGGGGGGGCTCCAGCCGCAGGGCGAGGGCCGCCGAGACGAGGCGCCCGACCGTGAAGCTCACCCAGAACAGGGCGGTGAGCTGCGCCGCGCCCGCGGTGGACAGCCCCAGGGCGTCGCGCAGATGCGTGACCTCCCACGCGCCGACCCCGCCCTCCACCCCGACGTAGGTGACGAAGAGGAGCACGAACCCCAGCAGTAGAGGGCGCGCCCGCCCGGTCGGCGCGGGGGAGGCAGGGGCGGCGCCCAGGGCTGCGGCCCGGCGCAGGGTGAACACCAGGGGGAGGAGCAGCGCCGCGAGGACGGCACAGCTCAGGAGCGGCAGGTAGAAGTCGCCGCCCGCGAACCCCACGAGCAGGGGCGCGAGGACCGCGCCGACCCCGAAGCCCGCGCTGAGCAGGTTGAGCACCGATGCGCCGCGCGGGCCGTAGCTCGTGGAAAGCCACACGTTGATCGTGAGGTCCATGACGCCGAAGCCCAGCCCGAGGAGCAGCGACGCGGCGAGCGCCACCCCGAACGACGGCGCGAGGGTCAGCCCCACGCACCCGGCCATGATCACGCCGAGGGCGAGCGCCCCGCGGTTGGGAGGAATCCAGCGGCGGGAGAGAGCGCCCGCCAGCAGCACCCCGGCAAAGGCTCCCGCCGAGTTGAAGCTCAGCAGCAGGGAAGCGCTCCCGGCGCTCAGGCCAAAACGCTCGCTGAGGGTCGGCAGCGCGGGCCCCAGGACAGGGTAGATCAGCCCCAGCAGCAGGAAGACCCCCACCCCCACGGCGGCCAGCCTGCGCGGGGGCGTCCGGGCAAACGTTGGAGACGACACCCCCGCAGCATAGGCGAGCGGGGCACCCTTCCACCCGGCACCTCCCGCCCACGCCGTGCCAGCACTGCCCCCCAGGCCGCGTCCACCCGCCGCGACGGTTGAACAGCCACCTTCCGGACTCCAGTCAGGAAGCCGGGCCTGTCCAGGCAGCAGCTTGGGCAGCCGTTTTCCTCACCGCGTGTTGGTCTGAAGCATCTTGGTCTGGAGCATTCGTCGGTGGGGCGTGAGAGAAAGAGGGGCGGCGCTGGGGTGTGGCTCTCCCGCTGCTACCATCTTTTTGTATTAATTTAGTATTGGTCGATCTCATTGGTGCCCACCCTTGGCGTCTCCGTCGGTCTCGGTGTGACAGGCCCTCTTCCCTCCACCTGCACAGGAGGCTGCCCGCCGACATCCGCGCGGCCAGGTGCGGGACGACCTCCGGGGCCCGCCTCTTCAGAGTCTGGACCTGGGGCCGGTGCCGTGAGTCACCCTCTCCGGTCGATGAAGGGGCCGACCGCCACTGCTCACGAGGCGGACTCACCCTCGGCGTTCGTTCCCGGTGTGCTCTCCCAACGGTGCCAGGCGTCCACCGTCAGGGCCGCCCGCTGCATCCCCGCGCGGGCCGCGAGGTCGTCCGGGCTCCGCACCGCCTCCGGGAGGTGGCGCCGGATCAGCCGGATGGCCTCCAGGCCCCAGCCGCTCGCCTCGTCGTTCCGGGCGCGGCCCGTGCACGCCTCGACCGCCTGCACGAGGGCGTCGAGCCCCGTCATCACCGTGAGGGGCACGGGCATGGAGGCGGTGAGGAGTTGCCCCTCGCCCGGCTGCGGCACAGTCTGCCCGGCGAGGTCGATGCGGCCCTCGCCTTTGAAGCGCGGCCCGGTCATGGTCGGGGGGACGGCGGGGGCGCAGACGGGACTCGTCCTGGGAAACCTCCGGGCTGTGGCGTCACTATGCGCCTGCCGTCCCCCAGAGCGCCGGCCCTCCTGTCCACCCACGACCGGATGTTCGTGCGGGGTCCCGAGCACGACGCTCGGGCCTGGGCGCGGCGCGGAGTCTGGAAGGGCCGGGGTGACCCCGCCGCTGCGGGAGGGTCCGGTGTAAGTTCGGCGTGAGGGGCGCCCCGTTAGGCTCACGCGTGTGATGTTCATGCCGCCCGGAACGCGACCGTCCAGACTCGCCCTGGCGCTCCTGGCCGTCGTCTTCGCCCACCTGGCCTGGTTCGTCTGGCCGGGGCATGGGGGCGCGTTCGACCGTTGGCTGGCCGAGACGTTCTACATCCCGGCCTTCTTGCTGGGCGCGGCGCTGTGCTGGCGGGCCGGGACCCGGGCCGGGCCGGAGGCGCGCCCCGCCTGGCGGGCGTTCGGGGTCGGCCTCGCGGCGTTCGGGGTGGGGCAGGTCGTCTGGACGTATCTCGAACTCGTGCGCCAGGCCTCACCCTTTCCCTCGGTCGCCGACGTGCTGTTCTTGTCGTTGCCCGTGGCGTTCGCGCTGGCGTTCCGGCGCCTGCCCCGTGCGCCCCTGTCCCGGGGGGCGGCGGTGCAGCTCGCGCTCGACGTGGCGCTCGTCACGGGCTCGGCGGCGCTCTTCTCGTGGCGCTTTTTGTTCACGGACGTCCTGACCACGTATACGGGCCAGCCGCTCGCCCTCTGGGTGGCGTTCGCCTACCCGGCCCTCGACCTCCTGCTTCTCGCGCTCGCGCTGCTGCTCGTCGCCCGGCAGGGGGGGGCCCCGCGCCGCGCCGCCGGTCTGCTCGCGCTCGGCCTCGCCGCGCTGATCGTGGCCGACAGCGGCTTCGCCTACCTCAGCCTGCAAAACGTCTACCGGGCGGGCGCGTGGCCCGACCTCTTCTGGAGCCTGGGCGCGGCGCTCGTGGGTCTGGCGTCCCTGGGCGCCACGCCGGGCCCCCACCCTTCCCCCCGGACCTCCGAGGAGGCGCGCGCCTGGCCGCTGGCGCTCACGCCGTATCTGGCCGTCGTGGCGGCCACCTTCCTTCAGCTCAGCACCTTCGGGGAGCGCGGCCCGGAGGCATGGGGGGTGCTCGTGGGCGGCGCCCTCCTCACCCTGCTGGTCATCTTGCGCCAGGGGCTCGCCTTTGCGGGCAATGAGCGGCTCACCCGCAGGCTGCGCGCCCTCTCGGGGGAGCTGGAGACGCGGGTGGCCGAGCGGACCGCCGAGCTGCGGCGCCAGGGAGGGGCGCTCGACGCCGCCAACGCCGAGCTGCGGGCGCTGTCTGCGGCGCTGGAGACCCAGGTGCGCGAGCGCACCGCCGCCCTGGAGGCCAGCCACGCGCAGCTCGCGCACCTGGCGCAGCACGACGCCCTGACCGGCCTGCCCAACCGCGCCCTGCTCGAAGACCGCCTCACGCGGGCGACGGCGCACGCGGCGCGGCACGGGGGCCTGCTCGCGGTGCTGTTCGTGGACCTCGACGGGTTCAAGTTCGTGAACGACACGCTGGGGCACCGCCCGGGCGACGAGGTGCTCACCGAGGTCGCGCGCCGTCTCACCGGGGCCGTGCGGGGCTGCGACACGGTGGCGCGGTTCGGCGGGGACGAGTTCGTGGTGCTGCTCCACGACCTGGCGCGCGAGGAGGACGCCGCGGCCATCGCGGGCCGGATGCTCGCCACCTTCGCGCAGCCCTTCGCCCTGAGCGAGCACGAGGTGCGGGTGACGGCCTCGGTCGGCGTGAGCCTCTCGCCCCGCGACGGGGTGGAGCCCGCCGAGCTGCTGCGGCACGCCGACGTCGCCATGTACCAGGCCAAGCGGCATGGCAAGAACGCGGTGCGCTTCTTCTCGCCGGAGATGAACGCCGCCGCCCGCGCGCGCGCCGACCTGGAAACGAGCCTGCGCGGCGCCCTGGCGCGCGGGGAGTTCGCGCTGCACTACCAGCCGCAGTTCGGCCCCGGGGGCGAGGTGTGCGGCTTCGAGGCGCTGCTGCGCTGGACCCATCCCGACCTCGGCCCGGTGTCCCCCGCCACGTTCGTCGGGGTCGCGGAGGACGCGGGATTGATCGTGCCCATCGGGACCTGGGTGCTCGGTGAGGCCTGCCGCCAAAATGCCGCGTGGCAGCGCGAGGGGCTGCCCCCCGTGCGGGTCGCGGTGAACGTCTCGCCCGCGCAGTTCGCCCGCGAGGACTTCGTGAGCGTGGTGCGCGCCGCCCTGCAAGGGCACGGGCTGGAGGGGCGCTGGCTGGAAGTGGAACTCACCGAGAGGCTCGTCGTGCAGGACGTGGAGGCCACCGCGCGCAAGATGGCCGAGCTGCGCGCCCTGGGGGTGGGCGTGTCCGTCGACGACTTCGGCGCGGGGCATTCCGCCCTGGCCTACCTGCTGCGCCTTCCGGTCAGCGGCCTGAAGATCGACCGGGCCTTCGTGCGTGACCTGGGGGAGGTGCCCGGCGCCGAGCGCGTGGTGGGCGCCATCGTGGCCCTCGCGCACGCGCTGGGGCTGGAGGTCGTCGCCGAGGGTGTGGAGACGGCGGCCCAGCTCCGCCGCCTGCACGCCCTGGACTGTGAGCGCACCCAGGGCTTCTTGCAGGGTCGTCCGGCCCCCGCCGCCGAGGCCCGCGAGCGGCTGGTCGCGGCGAGCGGGTGGGCCGCGGTCACCGGGCCGCTCGGCAGGTGACCCGCTCCAGCCGGGCAGAGGCCCGCACCCACCCGGGCTCCGGCAGCTCGGGCTCGCGACTCGGGAAAAGACCCTCCGGGACGAAGTTCTGACACCCCATCGGCGGCGGGGCGACGAGGCGTCCCGACCCGCCGTTCCGTCGCCTTCCGGCAGGGTTCGGCGCAGAGTCCGGGGGGCCGCCCCAGGGTCGGGGCCGTCGTCAGGAGACGCTCCACCTGCCGCGCCGGTCGAAGTGGATCGTCCCGAACACGCCCGGCGGGCCACCGGCCACCAGCACCGGCCAGCCGTCGGTGGTCCCCCCTCCCGCGGACGAGTGCGCCCGGGCCGTCGGAGTCGGGATCGGAGGCGTCCTGGGAGTCCGGCTGCCGGGCGGTCCGGGGGGCCACGAGGTTCCGCGTCCCGCCGACCATCCGGTCCGGCCCGCCCGCCCAGCCCAGGCGCGGATGCTGCCGGGGTGGGCCCACACCCCGCGCCGCGGGCCGCCGGAACGGACCTTCGGGGCCACGCGGGACTCCACCGGTCGGGTCACGGCGGGCGTGCGGGAAGCCCCACGGGCCGAGCCCCCCGCCCTACACTGCCCCTGTGACCCAACCTGGCCTGGACGAACAGATCGCCGCCCTGCGCGCCGCCCTCCCCACCCCCGAGGCGGTGGCCGCCGAGCTGGACCGCGAACTCACGGCCTTCGCGGAGAGCCTGCGCGCCGCCGAGCCCCACTGGCACGCCCCCATGCCGGGGCGCACCTGGACGCCCGCCCAGGAGGCCGAACACACCATCCTCGTCAACGAGGGCACCGCCCGCGTGGTGCGGCTGCTCCTCTCCGACAAACCCCTGCGCGAGACCCCCGGGCAGGAGGGCCGCACGGAGAACGGTCGCCGCCTCGCCCCCCAGGGGACCGAACCCGGGCCGGGGGAGGACCTCGCCACGCTGCTGGCCCGAAATGAGGCGACCCGTCCCCTGCTCGCGGGGGTGCGGGCCGGGCCGAATCCGGCGCGCACGTTCCACCACCCCTTCCTGGGGCCAATCGACGCGCTCGACTGGCTGCGGATGGCCGCCGCCCAGACCCGGCACCACCGCACGACGCTGCGGGCGGGGCTCGACCGCCTGAGCGCAGGTGGGCACGCGGCGGAGTGAAGGCCCCGCCAGGGAGCGGACGGGCCCCAGCCTGCGGGCCGCGCGACACGACCGAGCCCGCGCCGTCCCGAACGAGGTCGTCCTCACCGCGACCCGGCCCTTCGCGGCGCCGTCTCGCACGAAGGGGGCCAGACCACCCGCCGGACCTCGGGTTCGGGCACCTGGGACCCCGGCGTGATTCTTCACCGACGCTCACCGCGGGCCCGGGTCGGGCGTAAGGTGGGCCCATGCGTCAGGCTTCAGAGGATCGGCGGCTTCTCCCTCCCCCCGGGTCCGCGGGGCGCACATGACCGCCTGGCCGGTGCAGGAGGGCGTCTTCGAGCTCGGCGACCTCCCCGTCGAGCGCGGCGGCGTCATTCGTGGGGCCCGGCTGGCCTGGCAGACCCACGGCGCCCTCAGCCCCGCCCGCGACAACGTGATCGTCTACCCGACGAGCTACACCGCCACCCACCACACCCAGAGCTGGCTCATCGGCCCCGGCGGCATCCTCGACCCCGAGCGGTACTTCATCGTCATCCCGGACATGTTCGCAGGTGGTCTGTCGTCGGGGGCCGACGACACGCCCGACTACCCCGAGGTGGTCACGCTGCGCGACAACGTGCTCGCCCAGTCCCGGCTGCTCGGGGAGGTCTTCGGGGTGGAGCAGGTGGCCGCCGTCTACGGCTTCTCGATGGGCGCCATGCAGGCCTACCACTGGGCCGCCCTCTTCCCCGAACGGGTCGAGCGGGCCATCGTGGTGTGCGGGAGCGCGCGCACGGCCCTGCACAACCGCGTGTTCCTCTCCGGGCTGCTCAGGACGCTGGAGGCGGCCCCCGAGCATCTGGGACGGGGCCGCTTCTCGGCGGAGCCCCGGGCGGCGCTGCGGGCCTTCGCGCACATCTACGCGGGGTGGGGGCTGAGCCAGGACTTCTACCGCGCGGAGCTGTTCCGCACCGCCCTGGGCCACCCCGACCTGGAGACGTTCCTGCGCGCCGAGTGGGAGGAGGGGTTCGCGGGGTGCCGGGCGGCGAACCTGTACGCCCAGGCGGTGAGCTGGCTGCACGGCGACATCAGCGCGGGCGACCGCTACGGCGGGGACCTGGGCCGGGCGCTGGCGGCCATCCGGGCGCGGGTGCTGCTGCTGCCCGGCGAGACCGACCTGTACTTCCGGGTGGCGGACAATGCGGCGGAGCTGCCCCACCTGCGGTCCGGGGAACTGCGGCCCATCCCCGGCATCTGGGGGCACCGGGCCGGGAGCCCGGCGGGTCTTCCCGAGGAGTCCGCCTTTCTGAGGGAGGCGGTCCGGGACTGGCTGGCGGGTTGAGGGCCGCACCCGCCACGCCGCCGGCTGTCAGAAGGGTGTCAGTCGGGCCCGGGTAACTTGCGGCATGGTCACCTACCGCATCTTCGTGGAGGCGGACACCGAGGCGCGAGACGAACTCTGCTCCCTGCTGAGCAGCGCTCCCTCGGGGACCGTCGTGAAACAAAAATTCGCTGCCAGGCCGGTCCGCTTCGGGGAGGACCTGTACGACCAGCTCGACGTGGTGTTGGCGGGTCAGCACGCCGCCGAACTCAGCACCTGGCTGAAACGGCGCTACACCACCGACATGCAGAGAATCGGCTGAACGCCAGGCCAGGAGGCCGTCATCACCCGGAGGTGGAGTGATGAGGCAGCCCGAGGGCGGCGCCATCTCGCTGGCCTACGCCGAAAAGGTCCCGGCGCCCGGATGGCCCAGCCTCTCGGCGTGACCTCCCGGTCGTCTCCCGCTCTGGCTCAGCCCGGACGGTCACGGGCATTGTCTGGAGACGTAACGGCGCGGCGCAAACATTCAGGACATGGACGTGGAGGTCAAGCTCAAGTCCAGGGGGTCTAAGGTAGCCTCGTCGCCTGCCGGGTGCTCCGCTCTGCGAATAGGATTCCCCGGTCCGCTCCTGACCACGCCCACACTGGGGCGCCCTCACGGCGCGCGGCATTGCCCTTCGCGCTGGCCCTGCACGCGGTTGTCTCTCCACTCCGGCACGCGGGTGTTGTTCTCGCATTCGAGGTCGCCGTTCACCGTCACGCGTTCGAGTCGCACCGTGCCGGTGTTGAGCTTGAGTTCCACGTCGCCCTCCACCCGGGTGTTGCTCATGACGACGTGTCTGCCGCGTTCGGCGTCCACGTCACCGCGCACCACGCTGCCCGTCAGGACCAGCGCCCGGAAGCCGTCCTCGCCCTGCACGTCGCCGCCCACCTCGCTGTTGCGCAGGGTCACCTGCCCGTCTCGCGCCACCTCCACGTCACCCGACACGCGGGTGTTCACCAGGATGCAGTTGGCTCCGGCCCGCACCGTCACGTCCCCGTTCACCGTGCGCCCCGAGAGAGTCCCCGCACAGGTCACGCCAGCGTTCTGCGCCCGCGCGGCGGGGACGATGAGCGGCCAGAGCGTCAGGGCACACAGCAGGAGACGGGTCATGGCCTCACCGTAAACGCCAGACTTCTGGCGCTCCCTGGAAAACGGTGGACGTTTGTTCACAGAGGAGACCGGCGGGGGAGAAGCCGGACTCGGCTCAGCTCGCCGTGCCGTGCGGAGCCGACCTGCGCGCTGTGCCCGGAGCGCGCGCAGGCTGGTGCGTCCGATGCCGGGCATCCGCGCGAATGCACCGAGGCTGGCCGTGGGACGCGAGACGAGCAGCCGCGTGAGGGCGCCGGGGGGACGGCTTCCGGCGTTCAGGCGCTGGCGAGGTGTTCACCCAGGGGACGCGCACAGGGGCGTCCGCCCCCGAATGCGTGGACAGACCGGCAAGAGACCGTTCGTCCCAGACACCGGAAACGACCGATTTTCACTGCCCCGCCACCCGGAGGCGTGCGCCGGGTGGCCCCGGTCGGGCAGGTGAGGCCACGCGCGCGGGGCAGGCGCCGTATCGTGCGGGGGTGGACACCCCAGGAGTCTGGACCCGGGTACGGGCCTTTACCCGCGGCGAGCGGGACGCCGAGACGCTGTATGCCTACCGCCGGGCGGGCGCGCAGGTTCACCCCCTGCTCGACGCCGCCGAACGCCGCCGCTTCGACCTCACCCTCAGCGGCACGAGTCCCTTCGCCGTGGAGCGCAACGTCGGGTTGGAGCTCGCCTGCGCCTGGAACGCCTTCGCCCTCCAGACGCTCGGGGACAAGATGCTGGAGGCCGACGAGGCCGCCGATCCCGACACCGTGGGCTTCGTGCCGCCCGTGACCTTCGATCAGGTGCAGGGCTACTACACCGAGGTGGGGCGCTGGCTGGGCTACGCGAGTCAGGCCGGGCACGACCCGGAATTCGAGCTGCCCGCCGGGGCCCTGCCCGCCCGGCTGCCGGACTGGTCGCCGGTCGAGCCCTGCCCCAGGCCGCACCTCGACGCGATGATCGCGGCCCTCGACGCCATGCGCCTGCACGCCGAGGCCGCCATGCACCACCTCGAAAAGGCGACGCCCGCGGGAGACGCCGCGAGGCTGGCCCGGCTGCGCGGCCAGTTTGCGGGGGCGCTGTCCACGGCGACCTACGTGTCGGGGATGTACCGCCCGGCGCCTCGCTGGCCCTGCACGAGCGGATCGAGGAGCAGGCGAAAGGCGCCACCGAGGCGCTCTACCGGGTGGGGCAACTCATCAGCTACCCCGCGCTGCTCGTCGAGGGGCCGCGCGCCGCTTCGCCCAGGCAGGCCGGGGGCAAGGGCCCCTTCCTGCGCACGCCCCTGCCGGGTGAGCCGGGCTTCGATCCCTGGGCGATGACCGACCCGAACAGCGTGGGCTTTTTGCGGGGGGACCCCGACGCCCGGCGGGTGATCGACGAGATGTGGGCGCTCGACCCCGACCCGGCGGCGAGCGTGGCCCTGTGGGACGAGATTCGCCGGGCGGTCGAGACGGGCGGCGCGCGGGTGGCGAGAGACCCGCAGGGCCAGCCCCTGGGCTTTTTCTTCTGCACGCCGTACTGCGCGGTCTACGAGGCGACCCGGCCGCTGGTGATCGGGGACACGCCCATTCGCACAGGCCAGCGCTTCACCTTCGAGCGGGCGGCGGAGGGCGTGCGCATCGGCTATCCCTTCAAACGGGAGATCGTGGTGGGCAGCTTCCAGACGGGCGCCGCCATCGACTACTGCGACCCCGACCAGCCCCCACCCCACGACGAGTGAGGGCCCCCGGGGGAGGGCGCCTCCGCCCAGCCTCCCCCGCCGTGCCGGTCACGGCTGGCCGCTGATGGCGATCAGGGTGGTGTTCCCCTCGCGGGTGGCGTGGTACTGCAAGAGGTCGCCTTCCCGGTTCAGGAAGGCCGAGTAGCTGCCGGGCAGGGCGTCGTCGGTGAGCTGCCGGTAGCCCGCTCGCCGGAAGGGGCCGAGCAGCGCCCGGGGCTGCCAGCCGGGCAGGCGGTACTGCTCGATGCGGCTCTCGCCCCGCCGCACCTCGGCCCGGTAGCTCCGACTGTAGGTGGGGCACTCCGGGGCCAGTCCCCCGGGCAGGGGAGCCAAGCCGTTCCAGAGGGTGCCGGGGCGCCCGATGCAGTAGAGGTCACCCTGCCAGCGACGCTCGACCGTGAACCACCCCCCCAGGCCGAGGAGCCCCACGAGCACCCCGGCCACGACGGCGGGCGCCGGCCTCATTCGCGCACGTGGTCCACCGCTCCACCGATCAATCCCGTGATGTGCGCGTCGAGCAGGCGGTAGTAGGCGACGCGCCCCTCCTTGCGGAAGGTCACCAGCCGGTGGGCGCGGAGCAGCCGGAGCTGGTGGCTGACCGCGCTCTCGCTGATGCCCACCACCGCCGCGAGGTCGCACACACACAGCTCCTCGACGTTGAGCGCGCTCAGAATCCGGAAGCGGGTGGGGTCGGCGACGACCTTGAGCAGGGTGGTGGCGTCTTCCACGCACTGCGCGCCCGGCAGGGCGGCGCGGACGCGGGCGACCGCCCCCGGGTGGACGCAGGTGGCCTCACACCCGTCGCCCTGAGAGGCGGTGCTCGTCTCCCGACCAGAGCGCGGGGCGGCGGGGCGCACCGTCACCGCGTCACCCCTGGCGCGGGCGTTCTCGCCGCGCCCGTGCTCAGCCATGCTGGGGCACAGGCCGACCGACCGGGGGCGGGGGCGGGGGCGGGGGGGAGGACTGGGGGCCGCCCCCGCCCTTCCAGCGCAGCAGGCGCAGGGCGTTGGCCGTGACGAGGGCGGTCGCGCCGGTGTCGGCGAGAATCGCCATCCAGAGGTTGGTGGAGCCGAGCAGGGTGGTGACCAGGAAGATCAGCTTGAGGCCCAGGGCGAAGGCGATGTTCCACCGGATGTTGTGCAGGGTGGCCCGCGACAGCCGCACGAGGTCGGCCACGCCCGTCACGCGCTCTCCCAGCAGGGCCGCGTCGGCGGTTTCCAGGGCCACGTCGGTGCCGCCGCCCATCGCGACGCCCACGTCCGAGCGCGCCAGGGCCGGGGCGTCGTTGATCCCGTCCCCGACCATCGCCACCCCGCCGCGCGCCCTCAGGTCCGCCACGAGACGCAGCTTGTCCTCCGGCAGCAACTCCGCGTGCACGTCCAGCCCGAGGTCGCGCGCGATGGCCTGGCCGGTGCGGGCGTTGTCGCCGGTCAGCATGACCGTGTTCACGCCGAGGCGGCGAAGCTGCTCGACGGCCTCCCGGGCGTCAGGGCGGGGCTCGTCGCGCAGGGCGATGACGCCCAGCGGCGCCGCGCCGTCGAGCAGCACCACGGCGGTGCGGCCCTGTTCCTCGAAGGTCTGGACCGCGGCCCGGAGGTCGGCGGGCAGGGGCGTCCGGGGGGCGGCGTGCCGGGGCGAGGAGACGCTGAGGAAGCGGCCCTCCACCGGCGCGGTCACGGCCCTGCCGGGGAGGGCCTGCGCGTCCGTCGCGGCGGGCAGGGTGAGCTGCGCCGCCCTCGCGGCGTCGGTGATCGCCCTGGCGAGCGGGTGGCTGCTCCCCGACTCCACGGCGGCGGCGAGGCGCAGCACCTCGTTCCGGTCGCGGCCCACCACGTCGGTCACGCGCGGCCTCCCGGCGGTCAGGGTCCCGGTCTTGTCGAAGGCGACCGTCTTCACGCTCCCGATGCTCTCCAGGGCCGCGCCGCCCTTGATCAGCAGGCCCCGCCGGGTCCCGGCGCTGATGCCGCTCGTGATGGCGGCGGGCACGCTGAGCACCAGCGCGCAGGGGCAGCCGATCAGAAGCAGGGCGAGGCCCTTGTAGAGCCAGGGAGCCCAGGCCGCACCGAGAAGCAGCGGAGGAACGACGGCGACGAGCGCCGAGACGGCCACCACCCCGGGGGTGTAGAACCGGCTGAAGCGGTCGATGAAGCGCGCGGTCCTCGCCCGGCTGCCCTCCGCCGCCTCGACGAGGTGGACGATGCGGGCGATGGTGTTGTCGTGGGCGGCCCGGTCCACCCGGACGGTCAGCCCGCCGCCCTGGTTGATGCTGCCCGCGTAGACCGAATGGCCGGCGCCCTTCACGACCGGGACGCTCTCGCCCGTCACCGGGCTGTCGTCGAGGCTGGAGGTGCCCGAGAGGATGGTCCCGTCGGCGGGGACGCGGGCCCCCGGGTTGACCTGCACGGTCTGACCGACGGCGAGCGAGTCGGCGGGCACCTCGCGGGTCTGACCGCTCTCCACGAGCAGGGCGCTCTTGGGCGCCAGCGCGGCGAGCGCCCGAATACCCGCCCGCGCCCGCCCCGCGGCGATCCCCTCCAGCAGCTCCCCGACCGCGAAGAAGAACACGACGACGGCCCCCTCGGCGGCCTCCCCCATCAGCACCGCGCCGATGGCCGCGAGGCTGACGAGCAGGTTGATGGAGAAGGGGTCCCCGAGGCGGGCGCTCGCGTAGGCCTTCCGGGCGAGCGGCCACACGCCGATCAAGGTCGCGGCGACGTACCCGAAGGTGGCGAGCCCGGGCTCGGTGAAGCCGAGCAGCCACGCGAGGGCGAGCAGCACGCCCGAGGTCACGACCATTCGGCCCTGCCCGGTGGCGTACCAGGGCTGGCCGGGCCTCGGCGCCTCGTGGACGTGCCCGGCGTGGTCGTGCAGCCCCGGGATGGCCTGCGCCGCTGGCGCCGTGGACGGGCTCAACCGGGAGGGCGTGTAGCCGAGGGCCTGAAGGTTGCGCTCCAGGGTGGCGCGAGGGGTCTGGTGCTCGTCCAGAGCCAGGCTGAGCGTCTGCCTGTTGAAGCTGGTCCTGACCTCGGCGGCGCCCGGCAGGGTGGCGACCATCCGCTCGACCTTCTGGACGCAACTGGCGCAGTCCATGCCGTCCACGAAGTAGTCGAGCCGGGAACGGGGGGAACTCATGGCCCGAGTATACCTGAGCGGTTGCTCATATGTCGGGACGAAAGAGGGTGGGCCTGCGGTGGCGGGCGGTCTGCCCCGCCGAGGGGCGTGGGCGGCTCGGTCGACCCACCCGGCCCCCGCCGCCTGCTCCTGTGTCGCCGTGCAGGAAGGGCGGGGCAGGCAAAGACCCCCACGCGGGGTGGGGGCTGGGAAGGACGGGGTGAGAACGGCTTTTTCCCTGGAAGCCTCCTCTACTGGAAGACCACCGTGTCTTCCGTCGTGGAAGAGAGTCCGGAGTCGTCCGTCGCCACGGCACGAATTCGGTAGACACCGCTCGGGGGGTTTTGCCAGACGAAGGAGAAGGGCGATCCTGTCACCTCACCGATTTTGAACACGGGCTCGGTGACGATTCGCCTGGCATAGAACTCGACTTTCACCACGCTGCCGTCCGCGTCCGAGGCGTCTACGGAGAGCGTCAGGGGCTGTCCGGCGGGGGCGAACGTGGGAAGCTCAGGGTTGAAAGCCACTGTGGGCGCCACATCCCCCACCCGCGACCTGCGGTAGACCTCGATGGCCGAGAAGTTGGCGATGGCCGTCCCTGTGCTCGCCACGTTCAACACGCCGTCATTCACAGTGAGATTGATCGGCCCCAGCCGCTTCCACTGTCCGGTTTCACTGGGATCGAAGCGCCCGACCGTCTGGCCTTCCATCTGAATATCGTAGGAGGTCGCATCTTCAGCACGTACCCACAGGTAGATGCTCAGAGGAGCGTTGGGGACAGGGAGGTTCACTTCCAGTCCGCCCTGACGTGAGAGGGCGCTGCGGACCAGCGCCTCCCGGTTGGGCTCGGGGGGGGGGAGCAGTGGCACGCTGGCGGGCAGGACCGTCGCGGTGCCGTTCGTCGTGATCCCCGCGTTGCCGCCAGCCGAGAAGTTCGGGCCGAAGAACAATGGCTCGTAGCTCTGAATCTGCACGTCCGGTCCGCCGAGGTTAATGGCACGCAGTACCGGTAGGGCAGAGCTTCCGGAGAAGAAGGTCGCCCTTTGTTCGGTGGAAGTCGCCACGGCTCCCTGATCATCTACGGCCCGGGCGGTGAAGGATTCCTGTGCGGTGGTGTCCGCATCGATATTGCGAGGAATAAGAAGGGTATAGGGTGCCGTGGTGTCCTCGCTCAGCTTCCTATCGCCGATGTAAAACTCCACCCTGGCAATCTTGCCGTCAGGGTCCGAGGCATCGGCCCTAAGGAGAATGTTGTTGTCGTCCACGAAGGTGTTGGGATAAGAGCCCTCATCGTTAGGGATTGTGGGCGTCAACACCCCGTTCTCGATGGGCCTGAGGGTCACGGTCGGCGCCTGATTGACGGGCGGGGGTGGAGGCGGCGTCCCGACGGGTTCGATGACAAGGTAGTCGACGATGGCGTTGCGGTCCTTGCCCCGACCCTCGTACAGATCGTTGATGAACGACAGGTTGAACACCTGTCCCGGCTTCAGGTCGAACTCCCCGAACTTCCGGTTGACATACGTCGCCGAATCCAACGTCGCCACCGCCAGCCGTCGCTGGGCCGCGTCGTTGAGGTCCACGGTCGGCCAACCCTTGTAGTTCTCACCCTTCCCGCGGACCGAGACGGTGTACCGTCCGGCTTTGACGCTGCCCGGGACGACGAAACGCACGTTGTCGTTGGTGCCCAGCAGAATGACGGCCTTGCCGCCGGAGGCATTGGGATCGTTGATGATCCGGCCACCGTTGCGGGGATCGGCGACGGTCTGCGGGGTGGTGAAGGCCTGGATCGTGCCGGCCTCGGCCTCGAACTGCAAGTCGTTGGAGGCCGTCGGCGTGGAGGCCTGTTGACTGCACGCCGCCAGCGTCAGGCTGAGCAGCACCAGCCCGGCGTGGCGCCTCATCTGAAACTCAGAGGGGGTGGCACCTTGATCCCGTCGTCTTTGAATCATCTCATTCCCCTTTCCCAGTCCACAAGACGGCGCGGAGCGCCAAAGGCCCGTGGACTCATCTGTTGTGGAGCTGTCCTCATATTACTCGAGAAGAGAAGAACTTCACAGAAATGGCGACTTCATGAAGGCTGGCCGGATCGGCGGGGCAGGCCAAATTGCGTCGTGGGATGGGGTCCGGTGGCGCCGGGGGTACTGAGCGGCGCTGGGTGAAGGTTGACCTCCCCTGAGAACGACCACCCGCAGGCGAGCGGCAGCGCACGCCGTCGCCCAGGTGCCCTCGAACCCAGGCCGGCACCGTAGCAACACGCCGGAGAATGAGGTGAGAGCCGGGAGGGCATCGGCTCTCATGAGGCGCTCAGCGGCAAGCCGCTGGAACTCAGTGCGGACGAGGACTGAGAAGCCGGACCCGGAGGGCAGGTCGGCCTGCTGGCCGGGGGGTCCACCGAACGCCCGGCAAAAGTCGCGCAGGGCGGCGTGCGCGCCGGGCTCGTTGCCCAATCTCCGGTACAGGGCGATGACCGCCCGGTGGGCGTCCTCGTAGAGCGGGTCGAGCCGCAGGGCGCGCCGGTAGTGGGCCAGCGCCTCCTTGGGGGCGTCCGCCTCCACCCCCTGTCCCCGTTTCCACGCGCCCTGGGCGGCGCACTCGATCACGCGGGTCCGAACGTCCTCGACCCACTCGCCGTGCCGACCGGGCAGCACGGTGCCGTAGCCCTCGCCGAACTGGTGCTCGGCCTCTTCCAGTGCGCGAAGCCCACCCGGCGCTCGGGACGGACGACCAGTTGCATGAAGGGAAGGGGCGAGCCGCGCTTCCCGTTCACCCCACCCGGGGGTTAAGCTTTCGCCACCAGCACAACGAGAAAGAAGGGAGACCCATGCAACGACCGCACGTCTCACCCACCGCCTCCAGTTCTCCCTCCAAGGGCCGCCCCGCCGCCCTGCTTCTGTGCGTGGCCCTCACCCTGGGGGCCTGCGCGCAGCAGGGCGCGGTGACGACGGATACCGCCGGGGCCGCCGACCTCGGGACCGCCCGGGTGCGGGGCAATGCCTCCAACCTCGGCCCGAACGTCCGGGTCTTCGACCCCAGTATGCCCGTGGCCGAGATTCAGGCCGCACTCGACGCGGCCTACGCCCGGCAGGTGGACGACGAGATGGGCAGCGGGAGGTACGCCTTCTTGTTCAGGCCCGGCACGTACGGCACGGCCCAGCGGCCCCTCCAGGTCAAGGTGGGCTACTACACCGAGATCGCGGGCCTGGGGGCCTCGCCCGGCGACGTGGTGATCAACGGCAAGGTGGAGGTCTACAACCGCTGCCTGGGCGACGGCGGCGCGAGCAACTGCCTGGCGCTCGTGAACTTCTGGCGCACGCTGTCGAACCTCACCATCGACGTGAACGCCGCGGGGCAAGACGGGTGCCGGGCCTCCGCGAACTTCTGGGCGGTGTCGCAGGCCGCGCCCATGCGCCGGGTGTGGGTGCGCGGCGGCACCCTGTCGCTGATGGACTACTGCACCGCGGGCCCCCAGTACGCGAGCGGCGGCTTCATGGCCGACAGCCGGGCGGAGACCGTCGTCAACGGCTCGCAGCAGCAGTGGCTGACCCGCAACAGCGAGATCGGAAGCTGGTCGAACGGCGTGTGGAACCAGGTGTTCGCGGGCGTCGTGGGCGCCCCGAGCGACGCGACCTTTCCCGAGCCGCCCTACACGACGCTGGACACCACGCCGGTCAGCCGCGAGAAGCCCTTCCTGTACGTGGACGCCGGGGGCGAGTACGCGGTGCGCGTGCCGTCCGCCCGCACGGAGACCCGGGGCACCTCCTGGAACGGCACCGAGGCGCCGGGCCGCTCCATTCCGCTGCGTGACTTCTTCGTCGCGCGGCCCTCGGATTCGGCGCAGACGATCAACCGGGAATTGGCGCGCGGAAGGAACCTGCTGCTCACCCCCGGCGTGTACAGCATCGACCGCGACCTAACCGTGAGGCGACCGAACACGGTCGTGCTGGGCCTGGGCCACGCGACCCTGACCGCCGTGAACGGCGCGACGCCCCTGCGAATCGCGGACGTGCCCGGGGTGATCGTCGCGGGGGTGACGATAGACGCGGGAACCGAGAAGTCGCCGGTGCTGTTGCAGGTGGGCCGGGAGCGCGGGGGCGGGCGCCGGGAGGACTCCTCCAACCCGACCACCCTCAGCGACGTGTACTTCCGGGTCGGCGGGCCGCACGTTGGCCGGGCGGACGTGGCCCTGGAGGTCAACAGCGACCACGTGCTGATCGACCACGCCTGGGTCTGGCGGGCCGACCACGGCGCCGAGGGCTTCTCGGGCGACACCGAGCGCTGGCGGACCAACACCGGCAGGAACGGCGTGGTGATCAACGGCGACGACGTGACGGCGACGGGCCTGTTTGTCGAGCACTTCCAGGAATACAACACGGTGTGGAACGGCGAGCGCGGCACGACCGTCCTGTACCAGAACGAACTGCCGTACGACCCGCCCACCCAGGCCGAGTGGATGAACGGCCAGACGCTCGGTTGGGCGGGGTACAAGGTCGCTCCCCAGGTGCGGACCCACACGCTGCACGGCGGGGGCGTGTACGTCTTCAACCAGAACAACCCGTCCATCGTGACCGAGAACGGCTTCGAGGTGCCGCGGGCGCCCGGCGTGAGGCTGCGCCACATCATGACGGTCAACCTCAGCGCGGGCACGATCAACCACGTGGTGGGCGGTGTGGGCGGTCCGGCAGACACCACCCGCGTCGGTCAGCCGGTCTACGTCGAGCGGTACCCCGTACCCTGAAGGCCACCGGGCCTGACCGTCCGGGGGGGCCCTGACCGGCCCGCTAGGTGGGGGAGGCACCGAGCGCCACCGGGAGGGCCTCCGAGGCACGCATCGGCGCGGCACGGGCGTCGTCGTGAGGCCGGGCGCCCGGCCTAGACACCGCTTCCCCCCTGCGCGAGCGCCCGCATCAGCCACCACGCGACCAGCCCCCCGCGCGCCAGCCAGGCCGCCGTGCGCCAGGTGTTTGTCGTCACCAGCCGCGCGTGCCGCCCGGGGTCGAAGCCTGCGGCGAGGTGCCCGTGCAGCGGGGACTGGACGACCGCCGTCGAGAGCCAGATCAGGAGAATCAGCCCCAGCCCCAGCCACGCCGACGCCCCGGGAAGGGCAGGCGGCGGGCGCAGGGCGAGCCAGGCCCCCGTGCCGAGTTCGGCCCCCATCAGGGGTGCGACCAGCCACGTGATGCGCGTGACGTGCTCGCGCTGGTAGGCCGCGTACCCGGCGACCCCCACCCGGGCGAACAGCGGGTAGTGCACAAGCTGAATGGTGAGGATGAGACCGACGAGCGCCCAGGTGACCGCGGCGTGCAAGACAAGCAGCATGGCCCGAGTGTGACGCCCGGCGACCGCCCGCGCGAGCCCGTCTTCGGTTGCCAGCGCCCAACGCCAGCCGCCGGGCCGACGAGTACCTGCGGCGGCAGGTGCTTGCTTCGGGCCCAATTCGAGGAGGTCCAGACCTGGGAGAAGCAGAGTGAGGATTCATTCCAGCGGATGCCCTGGACCCCCGGCACGGAGAAGAATCTACGGACGCGCGGGGAGGCCCCCACAAGAGCACTCCCCGCGCTTCAACCTGGGCGCTGGCGATCCTCCGTCGTCTGAGGGCTGGCATGAAACGCGAGGTACAGCCGGGCCACGAAGGCGGGTTCGGACAGCTCGCCCTCCAGCACCTCCTCGATGCGGCGCAGACGGTATCTCAGGGTGTTGACGTGCAGGTTCAGGTTCCGGGCCAGCCCGGAGAGTGGGCCCCGGTGCGCCAGGTACTGCCGCAGGGTATCCTCCAGTTTCCCGCCCTCGTCCTCCGCCCGGAGGCGCCCCCGCATCTGCTCGGCGAGGGCGTGCAGGGCCGGGCTGTCCAGTAGGGCCTGGAGGGGGTCGAGGCGCTGGAAGGAGACCATGCCGCGTGGGGTCCGCACCTCGTCCAGCGCCTGGAGGGCCTGTCGCAGCGCCGCCCTCGCCTCGCCGTATCCGGGCTGCGGGCTGCTCACGCCCAGCCGCATGTCCTGATCCGTGGCGTTGAGGAGGGCGGTGTGAAGGCCCCGCGCCTCGCGTTCCGGGTCCTGGCTCGGCCACAGCCACAGGGCCTTGTCGCCCCGCACGGTGGTCAGGCAGCCCAGGTCCCGCCCGTGGAAGTACCCTTCTCCGACCGAGCACAGCACGTCCAGCCGGTGGATATGCGCCTCGCGGGCGCGCTCGGCACGGGGCAGGGGCCGCTCCAGACGCAGGGCGGCCAGGACGCAGGGGCCACCCTCCGGGGCGCCGGTCGTGTCCCCCGCCAGCAGCGCCTCGAACTGCCGCTCGCCCACCCGGCGGCGGGCGGCCCCGGCAGCGGCGGATTGCAATCGGGCCAGCCGCGCGAGTTCGGCGACCAGCCGGAACAGGGGGTGCCAGCCGGGGTCGGCCTCCAGGTGCAGGCTGCCGACGGGACGGCCCTCATAGACCAGACGTTGCTCCATCCGAATCTCCCCCGGAGAGCCCTGCTGGGCCACGACGTCCCCCCAACTTGAACGGATGGTCGCCTGCCCTCCCGTCACCGCCGCCAGCCACCCGGCGATGGCCCGTTCCGCCTGGGGACCGTCCACCGCCGTCTTCACGTCTCCCAGCAATTCGACGAGAGCGGGCAGGTGGGGGCGCACCTCCCGGGCCAGCAACCGCGCGTAGACCGGACGCCAGCGGGAGGCGGGAACGGAGGACAGGCGGGCCGCCGCGCCGTCGAAGGTTGGCACGTCCTCGTCCGGCGTCACGGGTGAGAGACCCAGCTCCTCCCGCAGCGCGTTGAGCTTCACCATTGTCGAACTCTACAAAACGGCTTGTGTTTTCTGTGCATCGCGGCCTTGTGGGCGGCCCGTGACCTTCGTACCCTACGGGGGCAAGCACAATTCACCCTGGCTGCCGTCAGCCATGCTCAGCATTCCCCCCACCGTTCGCGCTCTCCGTCCCCGGAGGTTCTATGACCGTATCCCCGCCCATTCCCACGCACGAGGCGTTGCGGGAGCGTCTGAGGCAACACCCCCTCCAACACTTCATCGGCGGGCAGTGGGTGGACGCCGCGAGCGGGGAGACGTTCGACGTGCACACGCCCACCGACAACAGTCTCCTCACCCGGGCGGCAAGTGGGGACACGACCGACGTGGACCGCGCCGCCCAGGCTGCCTGGGACGCCTTCCCGGCCTGGCGGGCGCTGAGCGGCAAGGCCCGCCGCAAGATCCTGTACCGCGTCGCGTCGCTGATCGAGGCCCGCGCGGAGGAGATTGCCCTGCTGGAGAGCATGGATACCGGCCAGCCCATCCGCTTCATGAAGTCCGCCGCCGTGCGCGCCGCCGAGAACTTCCGCTTCTTCGCGGACCGGGCGGAGGGGGCCCAGGACGGGCTGAGTCTCCCCGCCGAGGGGTTCCTGAACTACACGCTGCGCCAGCCCGTCGGTCCGGTCGGAGTCATCACGCCCTGGAACACGCCCTTCATGCTCTCGACCTGGAAGATCGCGCCCGCCCTCGCCGCCGGATGCACGGTCGTCCACAAGCCTGCCGAATGGAGCCCGGTCACCGCCACCCTCCTCGCCGAGATCATGCACGAGGCGGGGATTCCCGGCGGCGTGGTCAACCTCGTCCACGGCTTCGGGGAGACGGCGGGCAAGGCGCTGACCGAGCACCCGCACATCAAGGCGATTGCCTTCATCGGCGAGAGCAGCACGGGCAGCCTGATCCAGAAGCAGTGCGCGGACACCCTCAAGCGCGTGCATCTCGAACTCGGCGGGAAGAACCCGGTCGTGGTGTTCGCCGACGCGGACCTCGACCGCGCCCTCGACGCCGTGGTGTTCATGCTCTACAGCCTTAACGGGCAGCGGTGCACGAGTTCGAGCCGCCTGCTCGTCGAGCGCCCCATCCACGACGAGTTCGTCGCCAAGCTCGCCGAGCGTGTAGCGAGTATCCGGGTGGGTGATCCCCTCGACCCGAAAACCGAGGTCGGCCCGCTGGTCCATCCCCGCCAGTTCGAGAAGGTCTGCTCGTACTTCGACATCGCGCGGCAGGACGGGGCGACGGTGGCAGTGGGCGGCGAGCGCCTCGGGACCAGTGGCAACTACGTGCGGCCCAGCCTGATCACGAACGCCCGCTCGCCCATGCGGGTCGCCCAGGAGGAAATCTTCGGGCCGGTTCTGACCGTCATCGCCTTCGACACGGAGGAGGAGGCGTTGCACGTCGCCAACGACGTGAAGTACGGCCTGGCCGGGTATCTCTGGACGAACGACCTCACCCGGGCGCACACCTTCGCGCAGGGGTTGGATGTCGGCATGGTCTGGATCAACTCGGAGAACGTCCGTCACCTGCCCACCCCCTTCGGCGGCATGAAGGCGAGCGGCATCGGGCGGGACGGCGGGGACTACTCCTTCGACTTCTACATGGAGACGAAGAACATCGCCGTGAACCTGAACAGGCACCGGGCCGCTCGGCTGGGGGTGGGCGAGGGGCAGCCGCAGAAGGACGCCGCTGACAAGCGGTTGGCGGAGTAGGGATGACACCTGTTCTGGACCATGTGAGCTTCAAGGTGAGGAGCGTTGCCGCGACCGGAGCCTTCTACGCCGTCCTCGGCGCCGAGGTCACTCCTTACAGCGAGGAACGCTTGGGGGTGAGGTTCGGCGGCGGCACCCGCCTGATTTTCCAGGAGACGAACAGGCCCTTTTCCCCCGACGCCGTGGATTACCTGGGTTTGGAGTGTGGGGGCGATGCCGGAGTCGATGAACTCTTCGCCCGCCTTGCCGCATCCGGCGCCCAGCTCCGGGATGTGCGCGCCGAGTTCGCGTCATCCCCCGGCCCCTATGGCTTCTTTCTGCGTGACCCCGACGGCTATCTGGTGAAGGTTTTTCACTACCACGAGGAGACGTGACCGTGGCGGAGGCGGGACGTGGCAGAGAAGAGGCTGGCGGAGTGAGGGGCAATGCAAGTCAGCCTTTGGCTGACACCCCTCTCCCAACCCTCCGCTGCGCGGCTCTGCGAGTCACCCGCAAGGGGAGAGGGCTAACTCAGGGCGTGAGCAATTTGTGTCAGCACGCCCTTCAGGTTGTCCGTCACTTCGTTATTCCAGAACCGCAGAACAGTGAAGCCCCTAGCGAGAAGTTCCGCGTCTCTCACGGCGTCGTACTCGCTTCCGGCGTGGTGGCTGCCGTCCAGTTCGATCACCAATCTTCGCTCCAGCGCCACAAAATCGACGATGTAAAAACCGAGCGGTTGCTGGCGCTTGAACTTCACGCCCATCAGGCGGCCAGCCCGCAGGTGCTGCCACAGCAACATCTCGTGCGGCGTACTCCTCACCCGCAAATCACGCGCCCTCTCCCTGCCTTCCC
>NZ_PNOR01000044.1 GCF_002869765.1 Deinococcus planocerae
CGTTACTCACCCGTGCGCCACTCAGAGCCCGAAGACCCTGCGTTCGACTTGCATGTCTTAAGCACGCCGCCAGCGTTCACCCTGAGCCAGGATCAAACTCTCCATTGAGTCGTTCAGCACTGCCCTCACGGGCACTGTTGACATGCTTGATCCAAGCTTGCGCTTGGCTTGTGGAGCCCGGAGGCTCCTCACGAGTCTGGAGACACCCGGGGGGATGTCCGCTCGTACCACCCTGTCAGGTGGCCCTGTCATCGTCACTTGCACCAGCTTGTCATGCGTCCCGGCGGTCCTTTTTCGGGGTTCCGCCTCGCCCTTTTGATCAGGCGAAGGGAACTATAGGCCCTTTCCCCCGAGATGTCAACACCCCCGCGAAGCCGCTCGTAGGGGTGAGGGGAGGCGGTCAGCGAGCGGTCTCGGTCAACCCGTACAGGTGCCACAGGGCGTCCACGCGGCGGATGACCTCGGGCGTCATCTCGATCTTGGGGGGCCACTCGCGCACGAAGCCTTCCTCGGGCAACTTGCGGGCGCCGTCCCAGGCGAGGAGGCTCCCCACCTGCCGCACGTCGCGTTCGGGGTCGATGTTGTTGAGGATGGTCCACCACACGTCCTGGACGTTCTCCACGTCGGTCAGCTCGTCGCAGATCAGGAGGTGACGGACACCGCGGGCGGCGGGGTGGGCGGCGAAAGCCTCGGCGAGGGCCTGGGCCTGCCCGGGGCGGGTCTTGTGCAGGGCCACGGACCAGTAGCCGTCCGGGGTCTGGCGCTGGGCGAGTACCCCCTCGAAGGCGGGGAGGTCGGTGGCCGCGTGGGGGGTGAAACCTGCCTCCTCCCGCTCCTGGCCCTGATCCTCGCGGCTGCTCGCGGCGCTGCCCACCTCCTCGGGGAGCTTGCGAGTCGCGTCGATGATGAGCTTGCCGCCGTAGCCCCACCCCCGGCTGGAGTGGTCGAGCACGTCGGTGGGACCGCGTGTGACGAGGGTGTCCCGTCCGGGCTCGGCCCGCGCCGTCACCTCGCGCCACACCGCCCCGAAGTCGTTCACCGGCACGCCCTCGTTCACCACGACGATGACCTTGGCGAACATCATCTGGCCGAGGCCGAACAGGCCGTTGGCGACCTTGTACGCCTGGCCGGGGTACGTCTTCTTGACGCTCACCACGACGAGGTTGTGGGCGACTCCGGCGGGGGGCATGTGATAGTCCACGATCTCCGGCAAGATGAGCTGCGCGGCGGGGAGGAAGAGACGTTCGGAAGCCTCGATCAGGTAGGCGTCCTCCATCGGCGGGCGGCCCACGATGGTGGCGGGATAGACCGGGTTGCGCCGCATCGTGATCGCCGTGACGTGGAAGCGCGGGTAGAGGTCGGGGAGGGTGTAGAAGCCGGTGTGATCGCCGAAAGGGCCCTCCACGGCCCAGTCCTCGTGCGGGTCCACGTAGCCTTCGAGGACGAACTCGGCGTTGGCGGGCACGTCGAGATCGACGGTGACGCCCTTGGTGACGGGATACCGCTCGCCGCGCAGGTAGCCCGCGAGGGCGAACTCGTCGAGGCCGGGGATGGGCGGAAGGGGCGCGGTCGCCGCGTAGATCAGGGCGGGGTCCCCGCCGATGGCGACGGCGACCTCGAGCCGCTGGCCCAGCCGCTTCGCCTTTTCCAGATGCTTCGTCCCCGTCTTGTGGCGCTGCCAGTGCATCCCGGTGACCCTGGGGCCCATGACCTGCATCCGGTACATGCCCATGTTGCGCTCGCCCGTCTCGGGGTCGCGGGTGATCACCAGGGGCAGGGTCACGAAGGGGCCGCCGTCGAGGGGCCAGCACTTGAGGATGGGGAGCTTGCCGAGGTCCACCTCGTCTCCTCGCCACACGACCTCCTGGGCGGGGCCGGTTCGCACGCGGCGGGGCGGCAGGTTCATCGCGTCGCGGAGCTTGCCCACGTTGCCGAGCAGCCCGCCGAGGCCGCCGCTCCCCTTGAGGTCGATCAGGTGACGGACCTTGGCGGCGAGGTCGTCGAGGTCCTTGACCCCCAGGGCCAGCGCCGTGCGCTCGCGGGTGCCCATCAGGCCGATGACGAGGGGGAAGGGGCTGCCCCTGACGTGTTCGAACAACACCGCCGGGCCGCCCGACTTCACGAGGCGGTCGGCGATCTCGGTGATCTCCAGCTCGCGGTCCACGGGCACGGAGACGCGCACGAATTCGCCCCGCTCCTCCAGCAGGCGCATGAAGCTCTGTATGTCGGGGAAGGCCATAGGGCGAGTGTAGGGGTCAGAGGGGAGGGCAACCGTACTGGAGGGACGGCCTGAACCTCGCACCTAAAGGCGGACAACGAAAGGGGGACGAGATGTGAGAGCCCGGTGTGTACGGTTCCCCCATGACCCAACCGGAAGGAAGCCGCACCGCCGCCTCGGCCCCCTCGGAAGCCCCCCTCTTCCCCGCCCTGCCCCGACCCAAACGGGCCGCCCTGCCGCTCGCCGTGGCCGCCGGGCTGGCGGTCGCCGCACATGGCCTGACGGCGGGGGACGCTCTGGGGACGGGGGTAAACGTGGTGGTCTGGGTCGCCCTCCTCGTGGGTGTTCTTGTCTGGGCGCTGCGGCGAAAGGGACGGACACCCACGCGCGAGGCCGTGACGCTGCTGGGGCTGGGCCTCGCCTTCGCGGTGACGTTCGCGGTGTGGCGGGTGCCGATCACCTTCGCCCTCTTGAACGGCGTGGCCCTGCTGCTGTGCCTGATGCTGGGGGCGGCGTCCCTGCGGCATCCGGGGGCGAACCGGGCGGGGGTGTGGACGCTCGTCGGCACGGCCTTCACGGGTGGGCTGCGCTTCGTGTACGGGGGACCTGCCTTGCTCGAACGCTTTCCCTGGGCGCGGGTTCGACCGGCCCGGGGGAGCGGGGCGGGTCGCTGGGGCGTGGGGCTGCTCCTGACCGTGCCCGTGCTGCTGGTGTTCGGCGGGCTGCTCGCGGGGGCGGACGCGGGCTTCGGCACCTTGATCGCTCGGTTGTTCGACTGGGACCTGGGCGGCGTATGGGAGACGGGGTTGCGCCTGATCTTCTGGCTGGCCTTCGCGGGCGGGCTGGTCTACCCGGCGCTGCTGGCCCTGCGCCCGACCGTGTTCCCGGCGGGCGAGCCGTCCGGCCTTCCCCGGCTGGGGCTGGTCGAGGTGGGCCTTCCGCTGGCGGCGCTCGGGGCGCTGTTTGTCGTGTTCCTGGGAACCCAGCTTCCCTACTTCCTGAGCGGCACGGGCCTGCCGCAGGGCTTCACCTTCTCGGAATACGTGCGGCGGGGCTTCGGGGAGCTGATGGCGGTCGCCTTCCTGGCCCTGGGGCTGCTGCTCGGGGCGCACGCCATCACCCGGGAGGAGGTGAGGGCGGGGGCCGCGTACCGCCTGCTCAACCTCGTCGTGCTCGCGCCCCTCGCGCTCGTGCTCTTGAGCGCGGCGAACCGCTGGCGGCTGTACACGCTCGCGTACGGCCTGAGCGAGATTCGGGTCCTGGGGGCGGCCTTCCTGGTCTGGGTGGTGCTCGCCCTGGGTTGGTTCGCCGTGACGCTGTGGCGCGGGCGGCTGCGGCACTTCGCGTATCCGGCGCTGCTCCTGGGCCTCGGCACGCTGCTCGTGACCACCGCCCTGAATCCGGGGGCGCTGATCGCCCGGGTGAACGTCCACCGCGCCACGGCGGGCGTGACGAACGACCTGCGCCGCACGCCGCAGGGGGTGGAGGTCTGGACCCTCCTGAACCTCGGCGCGGACGCGGTGCCCGTCATCGTGGCGAACCTGGACCGCCTGACCCGGGTGTGCGGCTCCTCCCGGGACTGCCTCAACGACCGCGCCACCGTCCTGCGCCGACTGCAAGGCGAGTACGGCGACACCCGCGACCTCCGGCTCTGGAACGTCGGCGACGCGCGGGCCCGGCGGCTGGTGAGGGAACGGAGGTGAGGGGACCCGGCCCTACCCCCCGTCCTCCCCGCGTTCCAGGGCCGACCGCAGGTCCGCGATCTCCCGCCGCAGGGCCGAGAGTTCTCGTTGCAGCGCCGCGTTCGTCACCTCGTCGTCCTCACCGTCGGCGGCGGTCTGGTCCCGGCCCACGAAGAAGCTGGCGACGGACGCCGTGAGGTAGCCGAAGACCGCGAAGCCGTACAGGGCGAGGAGCCACCCGAGCACGCGGCCCTCCGCCGTCCTCGGAAAGTAGTCCGCACCCATCGTGACGAGGGTCATCGCCGTCCACCACAGCCAGGAGGCGTAGCCGGTCAGGCCGCTCTCGCGGGCGGCGGGCACGTCCTCGAAGGCGAGCATCCCCGCCGCCCCCGCGAGCGCGACGAGCAGGGTCAGCAGCGCCACGTACCCCACCCCCCGCCGCCGTACGGCCCGCCCGGCGGCGCGAAAGCCCCGGTTGAGCGACGTGAGGAGCCGCACCAGATTCAGCGAGCGGGTGGCCCGCAGCACCCGCACGGCCCGCAGCGCCGGGAAGACGCGCAGCACCCGCAGGGCAGGCAGGAAGAGGGACACCAGCGTGAGCCAGTTCGAGCGCAGGTAGGCCCACTTGTCGGGCGCCACCGTGAACGAGAGCAGGAAATCGAGGATGAACAGCACCCAGATGACGTTGCTCAGCCGTTGCAGCCCCGGCCCCAGCCCCCCCGTGAGGTCCACGACGAGGAGGGCGAGCCACACGAAGCCCAGGACGGTCATGGGCGCGTCGGTGAGGCGGTCGAGGTGGCGCAGCAGCTCCAGCCGCTCACGGTGCAGGCGCTGGGGGTCCGGCAGGCTGGACATGGGGGCCACCGTAGCAGGCGCGCGGGGAGTCCAGCCGACCGGCCCCGGCCTCTCGCCCCTTATCCTGCCCACATGACCCTCTCCCCCACCGAGGCCATGCGGCAGGCCCTGCAAGGCACCCCCCTCGACGGCTGGCTGCTGTACGACTTCCAGGGCCTCAACCCGCACGCGCGGCGGGTGCTCGACCTCCCGCCGGGCGCGCACCTCACCCGCCGCTTCTTCGTCTGGGTGCCGCGCGAGGGTCAGGCGGTGCTGCTCCACAACCACATCGAGGGGGGGACGTGGGCGGCCCTCTCCCGGGGCTGGGACGTGGAGCGCCGCGCCTTCGGGTCGCACGCGGAGCTCGACGCGCGGCTCTCCGAGGTCGTGGCCGGAAAGACGGTGGCGATGGAGTACAGCCCGCACGGGGCCGTGCCCTACGTCAGCCGGGTGGACGCCGGGACGGTCGAGCGGGTGCGGGCGGCGGGCGCGCGGGTGGAGAGCAGCGCCGACCTCCTCCAGGCCTTCCTGGTGTGGTCGCCGGGGGACTTCGTGGCGCACGGGCGGGCGGCGGCCCTCCTGATGCGGGCCAAGGACGACGCCTTCCGCCTGATCCACGAGCGGCTGCGCTCGGGCGAGGCGGTCACGGAATTGAAGGTACAGGCCGTGATCGAGCGGGCCATCGCGGAGGAAGGGCTGGAGAGCGGCCACCCCGTCAACGTCAGCTTCGGGGCGAACGCCGCCGACCCCCACTACGAACCGGGTGGGGAGCGGAACGCCATCCTGCGTCCCGGCGAGTGCGTGCTGATCGACCTCTGGGCGCAGGAGCCGGGCCGCCCTTTTGCGGACGTGACCTGGGTGGGCTTCGCGGGCGAGCCGGGCGCCGAGTACCGGGAGGCATGGGAGGCGGTGCGTGGTGCGCGGGACGCGGCCCTCACCCTCCTCCACGAGCGGCACGGCAACCTCCAGGGCTGGGAGGTGGACCGCGCGGCGCGGGACGCGATGGGCGAGACGTGGGCGCCTTACTTCCTCCACCGCACCGGGCACGACCTCGGGGTGCAGCTTCACGGCTCGGGGGCAAACCTCGACGATTACGAGACGCGCGACACCCGCCGCCTCACCCCCGGCCTCGCCGTGACGGTGGAGCCGGGCACCTACCCGCGCGAGCGGGGCTTCGGCATCCGCACCGAGGTCGACGTGTACCTCGCGCCGCACGGTCCGCAGGTCACCACCGACCTCCAGCGCCAGCCGTTCGTGCTCGGGTCGGGGGAGTGGGTGGACGTGCGGGCGGCGGCGTACGGGGCGGGGGGCTGAGTCCACGCCCGCGACCCTCGCCCCTTCCTCTGCCTTAACGTCTTCTGAACGGCCCCGCCCGGTAGGCTGGAGGTATGGCGAACCTCGGCTCCTCTACGATCATGCTGACGGGCGCGGGCGGCGCGCTGGCGACCGCCGTCGCCCAGGAACTGGAGGACGCGGGCGCGCAACTCGTCCTCGTCGGGCGCGGCGAGAGCCTCGCCAAGGCCGCCGACCGCTTTCCCGCGACCGAGGTGCTCGACCTCGACCTCACCGATCCCGCCAGCGTGGACGCCCTGCGCAAGGTCAAGGTGGACGCCCTCGTGCACACGGTGGGCGCCTACGCCCCGCAGGACGTTCAGAAGGCCACCGAGGAGGATCTGCGGCTGATGTTCGACACGAACATGTCCACCCTCTTCCACGCGGTGCAGGGCGCGCTACCCCATATGCTGCGGCAGAAAGACGGCATGATCATCGGCTTCAGCTCGGGCTCGGCGGCGCGGCTCAGCGGCCCCAAGTCGGCCCTCTACACCGCGAGCAAGGCCGCCGTCGCCGCCTACATCCTCAGCCTGCACGACGAACTCAAGGCCCGGGGCGTGCGCGGCTGCGTGCTGTACCCGATGGGCGCGGTCGACACCCCCAGAAACCGCGAGGCGGGCCTGAGCTGGGACGCCATGATCGACCCGCGCGGCCTCGCCAAGAGCGTCGCGCACGCCCTGACCCGGCCCGACCGGGCGCATGTGACCGAGCTGAAGGTGTATCCGGACGTGTAGGAGCGGTCAGCTTTTAGCGGTCAGCAGACACGGCCTCTCCTCCGGCGTTCCCGTGGCAGGATGGCGGGCATGACCCTTCAGTATCCGGAGTCGCCGCGCATGGAGCAGGTGGACGTGTACCGGGACGCGGGGGGGCGGGAGCGCCCGGTCGCCGATCCCTACCGCTGGCTCGAAGACCCCGACTCGCCGCCGACGCGGGCGTGGGTGGCGGCGCAGAACGAGGTGACGGGGGCGTTCCTGGCGGGCCTGCCCGCGCGGGAGGCGTACCGCGAGCGGCTGACGGCGCTGTGGGACTTCCCGAAAGACGGGGTGCCGTGGCGGCGCGGCGACCGCTACTTCCGCACCTCCAACCCGGGGCTGCTCAACCAGCCGCTTCTCCAGGTGGCGGACGCGCCGATGGGCCCCTGGCGCGAGCTGCTCGACCCCAACACGCTGAGCGCGGACGGCACCGTCGCCCTGATGGGGGCCTCGGTCAGCGAGGACGGCGCCCGGCTCGCCTACGGCACCCAAAGCGGGGGCAGCGACTGGCTGACGTGGCGGGTGCGGGACGTGGGAACCGGGGAGGACGCCCCCGACCAGATCGAGTGGAGCAAGTTCAGCGGCGCGGCGTGGCTCCCGGACGGCTCGGGCTTCTACTACGGGGCCTACGATCCCCCGGCCCAGGGAGACGCCCTGACCGGCACGAACCGGGGCCAGCGCCTGCTGCTCCACCGCCTCGGCACGGGGCAGGAGGCGGACGAGGTGATCCTCGCGCGGCCCGACGAGCCCGACTGGGGCTTCGGGGCGGACGTGACGCACGACGGGCGCTACCTGATCATCCACGTCTGGCTGGGAAGCAGCCCGCACAACCTGCTCTGGGTGCGGGAGGTGGGCGCCCAGGGCCCCTTCACCGAACTCGTGGGCGACTTCCGGGCGGGCTTCACGGTGGTCGGCAACGACGGCCCCACCCTCTTCGTGCGGACGGACGAGGGGGCGCCGCTCGGCAAGCTGATCGCCTGGAACGTGGAGACGGGCGAGCGCCGCGACGTGATCCCCGAGGGGCGGGACGCTCTGGAACACGTCGCCGTCGTGCCGGACGGGCTGCTGGCCCTCACCCTGCGGGACGCGAGCCACCGCCTTACCCTGCACGCGCGTTCGGGGGAGGTGCGGCGCGAGGTCGGGTTACCGACGCTGGGCTCGGTCACCGAACTCAACACGCGGCCCGAAGACCCCGAGGTCTATTTCGGCTTCACCTCCTTCCTGTTCCCCCTCACCCCGTACCGGCTGAGCCTGCCGGACGGGACGCCCGAGCCGCTCGCCGAGCCCGCCGTGGCCTTCGAGGCGGACGCCTTCGAGGTGCGCCAGGAGTTCACCCAAAGCCCCGACGGCACCCGTGTCCCGATGTTCCTCGTCCACCGCCGGGGACTGGAGCGTGACGGGGCGAATCCCACCCTGCTCTACGGCTACGGCGGCTTCGGGATCAGCCTGACGCCGGGCTTCAGCCCCTCGCGGCTCGCGTGGCTGGAGCGCGGCGGGGTGTACGTGCAGGCCAACCTGCGCGGCGGCGGCGAATACGGCGAGGCCTGGCACCAGGCGGGCACCCGCGAGCGCAAGGAGAACGTGTTCGACGACTTCATCGCGTGTGCGGAGCACCTGATCGAAACGGGCGTCACGTCCCCCGCCCACCTCGGCATCCAAGGCGGGAGCAACGGCGGCCTGCTGGTGGGCGCGTGCATGACGCGGCGCCCGGAGCTGTTCGGGGCCGTCGTGCCCCAGGTCGGCGTGCTCGACATGCTCCGGTATCACCTCTTCACCATCGGCTGGGCGTGGGCGACCGACTACGGGCGGGCGGACGACCCGGCCATGTTCGACCTCCTGTGGTCCTACTCGCCGCTGCACACCCTCCGCGAGGGCACGGCCTACCCCCCCACCCTGATCACGACCGGCGACCACGACGACCGGGTGGTCCCGGCCCACTCCTTCAAGTTCGCGGCGGCCCTGCAACACGCGCAGGGAGGCGAGGCGCCCGTCCTCATCCGCATCCAGACGCGCGCCGGGCACGGGGCGGGTAAACCCACCGCCCTCGTGATCGAGGAGGCCGCCGATGTGTGGGCCTTCTTGGAGTGGGCGCTCGGTGAGCGGGCGTCTCACGGCTAGGCACCGGGGGCTCCCCACACCAGATTCGAGTGCGCCGCCGGGCGAGTTCTCGGCGACCCCTGATGTTCATGCGGCCTTCATCGTCTCCGGGTTCCGGGGAGTGGAGTCATCCAAAGCCGGGGGAGCGGCATAGAGGCAGGGTGAAGCGACGCCAGCGAGCAGAACCTCTGCCCCACGCGTGACGGGTTCGTCTCCAGACGGCCCCGGGTCTTCGCCGTCTGTCTCCGTTCGTCCCCTTTCCTTCTGGAGGTTCCACCTATGAGCAGCGACACGCAGGGCACGAGCACCCGCCGCAAATTCCTCGGCATGGCCGGTCTGATGGGCGCGGGCGCCGTGTTGTCGGGCTGCACGAGCGTCATCGCCACGACGCCGAGCCAGGACAACGGCCTCGACGCGGCCATCTTCAACTTCGCCCTCAACTTGGAGTACCTGGAGGCCGCCTTCTACCTCGCCGCCGTGGGCCGCCTGGGTGAGCTGGACGCCGCGGGGGGCAGCAGCGCCCGCGTGACCCTGCCCCAGGGCTTCGACGGCAAGTCGGCCATCCCCGGGCTGTCCGCCGAGGTCCGCGCCTACGCCGAGGAGATCGCCTCGGACGAGCTGGCCCACGTCAAGGTCATCCGCTCGGTGCTGGGCGGCGCCGCCGTCGCGCAGCCGCAACTCGACCTCGGCCCGGCCTTCGCCGCCGCCGGGAACGCCGCCTCGAACGGGGCCATCACGAACTTCAACCCCTACGCCAACGAGCTGTTCTTCCTGCACGGCGCGTTCATCTTCGAGGACGTGGGCGTCACCGCCTACAAGGGAGCGGCGCGCTTCCTCGACGACCAGAAGGCGGGCGGCAACCTGGAGAACGCGGCGGGCATCCTGGCGGTCGAGGCGTACCACTCGGGCGCCATCCGCACCCTGCTCTCCCAGCGCCGGACCCAGCAGGCCGCCGCCGGGCTGACCGTCGAGCAGGTCGTGCAGGCCATCAGCAACCTGCGCGACGCGGTGGACGGCAGCGACGACCGCGACCAGGGCATCACCATGAACGGCATGGCGAACATCGTCCCCGCCGACGCCAACGCCATCGCCTTCAGCCGCACCCCCCGTCAGGTGGCGAACATCGTCTTCCTCGACACGACGGGCAAGGCAGCGAAGGGCGGCTTCTTCCCGAACGGCCTGACCGACGACGGCAACCTGGGCAAGCTGCTCGCCCTCTGAGTTTTCACCCCCCGTACGCGCCCCGGTCAACGGTTCCGGGGCGCGTTCTCGTTGAGGCCTTACCCCCCCGCCACCCGCACCAGCTCCTCCAGCCCGCCCGCGTATCCGCCGTCCAGCCGGGGCCACTCGGGCGGGAAGGGCTGGGTGCGGGTCACGTCGTTGGGCACGACGACCACCCGGCATCCGGCGGCGACGGCGGCGGTGGCCCCGTTGAGGCTGTCCTCGACGGCGAGGCATTCCCCGGGACGCAGACTCAGGCGGGAGGCGGCGAGCGAATACAGCTCGGGGTCGGGCTTGACCCGGCGCACGTCGTCACGGGTGGCGAGGACCTCGAACAGGCTCAGGAGGCGGTGTTGCTCCAGCCAGCGGGTGACCCAGGCCCGGTCGCTGCTCGTGGCGAGGGCGAGGCGCAGGCCCGCCCCGGCGATCCCCTCCAGCACGTCGCGCACCCCGGGCCGCAGGTCCTGTTCGGCGATGTCGGAGACGATGCGCTCGTGCAGCCCCAGCCGGACCTGCTCGCGGTCGGCCAGGACGTGCTCGGGCAATCCCGCCCAGGGGTCGAAGGCGTCCCAGGTGCCGATGCCGCGCTGCCAGTCCGCGAGGGCGAGTTCGCGCCCGTGTTCGCGGTAGAGCGTCTGCCAGTGCCAGAACTCGCGCGTCTCGGTGTCGAGGATGGTGCCGTCGAAGTCGAAGATCAGGGCGCGCAGGGCCGGGAGGGGGGACATGGGGGCAGTCTAGGGCGGCGCCCCTCCCCGGGCCCCGGGGACCCACCTTTGGTGGAGGCGCCTCACCGTCCCAGCGGCTAGGCTGGGCAAATGGCCGAATGGGTACAAAACCTGATGGACAGCATGGGCTACCTGGGCATCCTGCTGCTGATGATCCTGGAAAACGTGTTTCCGCCCATTCCCAGCGAGCTGATCATGCCCTCGGCGGGCTTCGCGGCCTCGCGCGGGGACCTCAACATCTTCATGGTGATCGCGATGGGCACCCTGGGCAGCGTCCTGGGCACCCTGCCGCTGTATTACATCGGGCGCGCGTTCGGCGAGGAAAGGCTCGTCGAGTGGGCCGACAAGTACGGCAGGTGGCTCACCCTGCGCGGCTCGGACATCCGCCGGGCCGACGACTGGTTCGACCGCCACGGCACCAAGGCGGTGCTCTTCGGGCGCATGGTCCCCGGCATCCGCAGCCTGCTGAGCCTCCCGGCGGGCATGAGCGAGATGCCGCTGCCCAAGTTCCTGATCTACAGCGCCATCGGCTCGGGGCTGTGGGCGTCCCTGCTCGCCGGGGCCGGGTACCTGCTGGGCGAGAATTACGACCGGGTGGAGCACTACGTCGGCCCCGCCTCCAGGATCATCCTGGCCGTCGTCGTCGTCGCCGCCGTGGTGTGGTTCCTGCGCCGCAAGCGCGAACAGGCTGCGAAAGCGTAGGGGACGGGCGCCACCGTTTCCACCACCGGGGTGCGCTTGAATAGCCCTTCCCGTGACCACCTCCTCCTCCGCCCCTGCCCTCCCCCTCACCGACCACACGGAGGCCGTGCTGCGGCTGAGCGGTGATCCCGCCCTCGCCGACCTGATCGCGCGGGTGGGCGCTCTGCCGGTCCTCTCCCCCACCCCCGACCCCTTCGGCACCCTCGTGCGGAGCGTGGCGGGGCAACAGCTCTCGGTCAAGGCGGCGGCGAGCATCTACGCCCGGCTGGTGGGGAGGCTCGGGGAGGTGACGCCGGGGACCCTGCTGACCGCCCCACCGGAAGACCTGCGCGCCCTGGGTCTCTCCTGGGCCAAGGTCCGCACCGTGCGCGCGCTCGCGGAGGCGGCGCTGGACGGTCGGGTGGACTTCGCGCACCTGGAGGCGCTGCCCGACGAGGCGGTCCTCGAGCGGCTGACGCCCCTGCCCGGCATCGGGCGCTGGACCGTCGAGATGTTCCTGATGTTCGGCCTCGCCCGGCCCGACGTGTTCAGCTTCGGGGATCTGGTCTTGCGGCAGGAGCTGGAGCGGCTGCACCCCGGCGCCCTCACCCGCACGGAACAGAACGAGGTCGTGCGCGCGTGGTCGCCTCACCGCACGCTCGCGTCCCGGTACCTCTGGGCGGAGAAGACCCGCCGCCGACTCTCTGCCGGGGCGGGCACCGTGACGGGTGACCTGACCTTGACGGACCCGCTCTGACTACTCTTCCAGGTAGCGCTTCAGGCCCTCCAGCCGGACGATCATGGGCGCGCGGGCGCGGACGATGGCCCCCTCCTGCTTGAGTTTGCCGAGGGAGTGGCTGACCGTCTCGCGGGTGGCGCCGACCATGCGGGCGATGTCTTCCTGGTTGAGCTTCAACGCGAGTTCGACCCCCTGGTTGTGGGGCCGCCCGAACTCGCGGGCGAGGCGGTAGAGCAGGCTGGCGACGCGCTCGGGAGCGCTGTAGGCACTCACGGCGGCGGTCCACGACTGCGCCTCGAAAAGCCGGGCGGCCATCAGGCGGATGAGCTTCATGGCGAGGTCGGGCTTGGTGTTCAGGAGCTTTTGCAGCTCGGTGCGCGGGAGCACGATCAGGGTGGTGCGCTCCAGGGCCTCGGCCTGGGTGGGACGCCTCTCCTCGGGTTGCAGCAGCAGCTCCCCGAAGGTGTCGTGCTGGCCGATCACGCCCAGGATGGCCTCCTTGCCGTTGGGAAAGAGCTTGCTGATCTTCACGAGGCCGCTGCGGACGAAATACAGGGCGTCTGCCGGGTCGTCCATGCGGTAGATGACCTCGCCCGGCTGGTACGAGCGGTAGGGCGTCGTGGCGGCCACGCGCTCCAATTCCGTCAGCTCAAGGTCCGCGAACAGCTCCGTGCGCTTGAGGTGCCAGACCAGGCTTGGATAATTCATGATCAGGGTCAGGATACCCGAAACTCTGCCGGAGGCGCGGACGAACCGGCAGCCAGACCCGGCGCGCCCCCCTGTCAGTCCGTTCTACACGGACAACCCCGCAAATTCACCTGAAAAGGCGGTGTATAGTGACCCGCTCTCCTTGCGCCTCCGTGCGGCTCCGGAGCCCCCCGCGGGCCGCCCCGTGACTTTCGCCCCGCGAAGTTTTAGACTGGGTACAATCAACAGCACCGGGCGCGCCCCGCCCCAAGAGCGGCGAGCCCCCAAGGAGGAGAGACCCTATGCCCCAGTACAAGGCCCCCCTGCGCGACATCAAGTTTCTGATGCACGAGTTGCTTCAGGCCCCCCAGGCCCTCGGCGCCCTGCCCTTTTACGCGCAGAACGAGACCGCCGACGCCGAGCTGATGAACCAGGTTCTCGAGGAGGCCGCCCGCTTCGTCGAGACCGAACTCGTGCCCCTGAACCGGGTCGGCGACGAGGAGGGCTGCACCTGGCACCCGGGCGGGGTCGTGACCACCCCGACGGGCTTCAAGGCCGCCTACGACAAGTACCGCCAGGCGGGGTGGACCGCCCTCGACGCCGACCCCGAGTACGGCGGACAGGGGATGCCGCACCTTGTCAGCAACGTCCTCGTCGAGCTGCTGAACTCGGCGAACGTCGCGTGGTCGATGTACCCCGGCCTCTCGCACGGGGCGTACTCGGCCCTGCACGCGGTCGGCAGCCAGGAACTCAAAGACACCTACCTCCCTAGGCTCGTGAGCGGCGAGTGGACGGGCACGATGTGCCTCACCGAGCCGCACGCGGGCACCGACCTGGGGATCATCCGCACCAAGGCGCAAGGCAACGGCGACGGCTCCTACGCGATCACCGGCACCAAGATCTTCATCAGCGCGGGTGAGCACGACCTGGCGGAGAACATCGTCCACCTCGTCCTGGCGCGGCTGGAGGGCAGCCCGGCGGGCACGAAGGGGATCAGCCTCTTCCTGGTGCCCAAGTTCCTGCCGAACGCGGACGGGAGCGTGGGCGAGCGCAACGGCGTGGTCTGCGGCTCCATCGAGCACAAGATGGGCATTCACGGCAACGCGACCGCCGTGCTGAACTTCGACGGGGCGAGGGGCTTCCTCGTCGGCGAAGTCAACAAGGGCATGAACAACATGTTCATCATGATGAACGCCGCCCGCCTCGGCACCGGGCTCCAGGGCCTCGCGCTCGGCGAGGTGGCGTACCAGAACGCCCTCGTCTACGCCAAGGACCGGATTCAGATGCGCCACGAGCCGCGCGTGGACCCGGCGCAGGAGGCCGACCCCATCATCGTGCACCCCGACGTGCGCCGGATGCTGCTGACGGGCAAGGCGTACACCGAGGCGGGCCGCGCGATGGCGATGTGGCTGGCGCTGAGCATCGACATCGAGCACCACCACCCCGACGAGGCGAAGCGCAAGGAGGCCGCCGACCTCGTGGCGCTGCTGACGCCCATCGCCAAGGCGTTCATGACCGACAACGGCTTCAACGTCGCGGTGCTGAGCCAGCAGGTGTACGGCGGGCACGGCTACATCCGCGAGTGGGGCATGGAGCAGTTCGTGCGCGACGCGCGCATCTCCCAGATCTACGAGGGCACGAACGGCGTCCAGGCGCTCGACCTGTTGGGCCGCAAGGTGCTGATGGACGGCGGCAAGAAGCTCCAGAAGCTTGCCGGGACGCTGCAACAGTTCGTCGAGGAGAACGAGGGCGACGAGGAGCTGGCCCCCTACCTCGACGCGCTCGGCAAGGCGGCCAACCAACTCGGCAGCCTGACGATGGTCGTGGGTCAGAAGGCGCTGGCGGGCCCCGAGGGTGCCGACGAGGTGAACGCGGTCGCCGTCGATTACCTGCGCTTCTTCGGGCACGTCGTCTACGGCTACCTGTGGGCGCGGATGGCGAAGATCGCCGCGCAGAAGGTGCAGGCCGGGCAGGACCGCGACGGCTTCTACCTCGGCAAGCTCCAGACCGCCCGTTTCTACTTCGCCAAGCTCTTCCCCGAGACCAAGGCGCTCGCCGCCACGATCAAGGCCGGGAACGAGTCGCTGGCGGTGGACGACCGGGTGTTCGGGCTGGAGCGGCCCCTCGTCGGCGCGTAATCCCGTCTCAGATCAACGAGGCCCTCACCCCCAGACGGGTGGGGGTCTTCACGTTCGGTCTGGCGGGACTTGCCTCCCCGTGCCCTCATGTCCGCCTTGCTAGATTGACCGCTGGAGAACCGAGGCCATGCCCACCTACGTCTACAAGAACATCGAGACCGGCGAAACGTTCGAGATCAAGCAGAGCATTCACGACGAGGCGCTCAGCACCCACCCCGAGACGGGCGCCCCCATCAAGCGGGTGCCCTCGCAGCCGGGCCTGGTGTTTCGGGGGAGCGGGTTTTACGTGACCGACTCGCGGCCCAAATCCGCCGAGACGGGAACGAGTAAGGCCACCGGCACGGACGGCGGGGGCAAGGGGGGCGGCGGCGAGTGAAGCCCCTGGCCCGTGCCGCCGGACTCGCGCTGCTGCTTTTTGCCGCGGCGACGGGCGCCTACGTCACGGGCCGGGTGCAGGCCCAGCGCACCCTGGTCACCGCCGACGAGATCAACACGGTGGAGGTGGCGCAGGCGGCCCTCCCGGCGGTCGTGCGGGTGGACGCCCGGCTGCGCAAGGACGTGCTTCAGGCGGGCGACGACCCGGTGGAGACGGGCACGGGTTTTTTCTACAAGCGCGACCTGATCGTCACGAACTACCACGTCATCCAGTACCAGGAGTCGGTGAGCGTGACCCTCTCCAACGGGCGGCGGGTGACGGCCAGGGTCGAGGGCGTGGACCCCGGCATCGACATCGCCATCCTGCGGGTGACGGGGGTGACGGCCCCCCGGACGCTGAGCTTCGGGCGCAGCGCGGGCCTGCTGCCGGGGCAGAAGCTCATCACCATCGGCACGCCGCTGCGGATTCCGAATTTCGTGGCGACGGGCGTGTTCAGCGTGGCGGCGAGTGCGCGCGACGTGCCCCGCAACGACCAGCTCGGCGGGGAGATCGGGCAGTACCTCGTGACGACCACCAATATCCAGGGCGGCAACAGCGGCGGCCCGGTGCTCGACTCGCGCGGGGCGGTGGTGGGCGTGGCCGACGCGAACGCCGCGCCGAACAACTTCGTGCCCGGTGTGATCGGCATCGCGATTCCCGGCGACCTCGTGCGCCAGAGCCTCGAAGACCTCGAGCAGGTCGGCGTGCCCCAGCGCGGCACCCTGGGCGTGACCCTGGCCGACCTCGACAGCCTGGAGCCGGCCCTGCGCCAGCTCGCCGGGCTGAGCAGCAGCGAGGGGGCGCTGGTGGACGAGGTGCCCGCCGGAACTGCCGGGGCACGGGCGGGGCTGCGCGGCTCCCTGCGCAACAGCCGCGGCCAGCTTCTCGCGCCGCTGGGGGACATCATCGTCGCGGTGGACGGGCAGCGGGTGCGCGGCAGCTTCGACGTGATCCGCCTCGTCGCGGCCAAGCGGCCCGGCCAGACCGTGAACCTGCGGGTGTGGCGCAACCGCAAGAGCGTGGACGTGCGGGTGCCGCTCCAGAAGCGGACCTTACAGTAGAGCGGTCAGCGAGAGGGAGCCCAGGCCCGGGCCTGGGCTCTTCCTGCTGACGGCTGAGGGCTCCAGGCCCTATCATCTCCCCCGCTATGTACGTCGTCGTGGAAGGCCCCATCGGGGTAGGAAAGACCAGCCTCGCGGGCAGGCTCGCGGCGCGCTACGGCGCGGAACTCAACCTGGAGGTCGTGGAGGAAAACCCCTTCCTGGCCCGCTTCTACGAGTCGCCGGAGGTCTACGCCTTCCAGGTGCAGGTCTTTTTCCTGCTCTCGCGCTTCAAGCAGCTCTCGGCCCTCGCCCAGCCGGGGCTGTGGAGCGGCCACGTCGTCAGCGACTACCTCTTCGACAAGGACTTCATCTTCGCGGCGATGAACCTGCGTGATGCCGAATTCGCCCTCTATGAAGACCTGTACGCTCACCTCTCTCCTCGGCTGCCCACCCCCGACCTCGTGGTGTACCTGCGGGCCGAGCCGGGCCTCCTTCTCTCGCGCATCGAGAAGCGGGGCCGTCCCTTCGAGCGCACCATGCAGGCCGCCTACCTCGCTGAGCTCAGCAACCGCTACGACGAATACTTCCGCACCTACCCGGGCCGCCTCCTGACGGTGGACGCGAGCGGGTACGACTTCGTGGGCAAGACTGAGGACGAGCAGGCGATTCTTACGCGGGTGGACGAGGCGTTACAGGCGGAAGGGGCGGTGAGGGGATGAAAGAGCGTCAGTGGTCAGTGGTCAGTGGTCTGTGGGTGGGGGGCAGTGTTGTTCCCACTCACCACTTCCCACTCACCACTCACCGGCGGCGGAGCCGCTGATGTACCTCGCCGTCTCCGGCAACATCGGCAGCGGCAAGAGCACCCTGACGCGGATGCTCTCGGAGCGCTACGGGCTGCGGCCCGTCTACGAGCCGTACGCGGAAAACCCCTACCTAGAGGACTTCTACCGCGACATGCGGCGGTACTCCTTCCACTCGCAGATATATTTCCTGTCGCGGCGGCTGGAGCAGCACCTCAACCTCGTGACGGGGGCGCGGTACGTCATTCAGGACCGCACGGTCTTCGAAGACGCGAATATCTTCGCGCGCAACCTCTTCGAGAGCGGGCAGATGGAGACGCGCGACTGGGCGACGTACCGGGGGCTCTACGAAGGCATCTTGCCCGCCCTGCGCGTGCCCGACCTCCTCATTCACATCGACGCCTCGCTGCCCACCCTACGGCAACGCATCGCCCAGCGCGGGCGGGACTACGAGCAAGGCATCCCCGACGCCTACCTGCTGGGCCTCAACCGGCTCTACGACGAGTGGATCCGGGCCTTCGACGCCTGCCCGGTGGTGAGGGTGCCCGGCGACCGGCTCGACTTCGTGCACGACCCGGCGGCCTTCCGGTGGGTGTGCGACCGGGTGCAGGGGTACGGGTTCGGGCTGCCGCTGTTGAGGTAGCCGTCAGCCGGGGAGCCAGGGTGAGAACAGGTGGCGGGGCGGCTTTGTCAGTTGTCCACCCCTACCGACGGCTTCCGCGTGAATGCGACCGACCTCGCAGGCGTCGGCGTTCTGAGGGACCTTCATGGGGCCGGGAAGGCGGCTGCTAGTCTCAACCCGTATGCGCCTGCGTGACCTCGCCGCTGTCCTCGCCATTCCGTCCTCCCCCCTGCCCGACGTGGAGGTGCGCGGCGTGACGCACAACGCGGCGTGGGTCGAGCCGGGGTTCGCCTTCGTGGCGATTCGCGGGGCACGCTTCGATGGGCACAGCTTCCTGGACGAGGTGGCGGCGCGAACGGCGGTGGCCGTGCTCGGCGAGGGATTGCCGGAAGGTCTGACCTCCCCCCTCCCCTACCTGACGGTGCCAAGCGCGCGGGCAGCCCTGGCAGACGCGGCGGCGGCCCTCGCCGGATACCCGAGCCGGGGGCTCCGTGTGGTCGGCGTGACGGGCACGGACGGCAAGACGACGACGAGTTGGCTGACCCGGCACCTGCTGCGCGCGGCGGGGCTGGAGACAGGCCTTCTCAGCACCGTCGGCTACGAGCTGCCGGACGGCGTGCTGCGGCACTTCCCGGCCCACTTCACCACCCCCGAGGCGCCGCAGGTGCAGGCCACTCTGGCGGAAATGCTCGCCTCGGGCGCGCGGGCCGTCGTACTGGAGGCGAGCAGCCACGCCCTCGCGCTCGACCGGGTGCGGGGGGTGGAGTGGGACGTGGCGGTGTGGACGCACCTGAGCAGCGAACACCTGGATTTTCACGGCACGGTCGAGAACTACTTCGCGGAGAAGAGGAAGCTGGTCGAGCGCGCCCCCTTCGCCGTCCTGAATGCGGACGACCCGTGGACGGAGCGGCTGACGGGGGTCGCGCCCTCGGAGACGACCTACTCGGCGCAGGGGCGGGAGGCGGACTGGCAGGCGGCGGATATCGAGGAACGCGCCACCGGCCTGCACTTCCACGTCCTCTCCCCCCTGGGTGAATTCAGTGCCCACCTGCCCATGATCGGGCGCTTCAACGTGGCGAACGCGCTGGCGGGATTGAGCGCGGCGGCGCACCTGGGGGCGAGCGCGCCGGAGCTTGTGGAGGGGCTCGCCTCCTTCCGGGGGGTGCCGGGCCGGATGGAACTTGTTCCCGGGGAGGAGGACGCCCCCCGCGTCATCGTGGACTTCGCGCACACGCCGCCCAGCCTGGAAAAGGCGCTCTCCACCCTGCGCGCGACGACCCAGGGACGGCTATGGGTGTTGATCGGCTCGGCGGGCGGGCCGCGCGATCCGGGCAAACGCGCGCCTCTGGGTGAGGTCGCCACCCGGCTCGCCGATCACGCCGTCTTCACCGAGGAGGACCACCGCGACACGCCCCTTTCCGACATCCTGCGCGAGATGGAACGGGGGGCGCGGGAGGCCGGGAGGTCCAATTTCACGAGCATCGGGGACAGGGGCGAGGCGATCCGATCTGTCGTCCGAGAGGCGCGGCCCGGTGACACCGTGCTCCTCGCCGGGAAGGGGCCGGAGGACACCCTGGAACGGGACGGAGAGACGCTGCCCTGGGACGAGGTGGGTGAGGCACGGGCGGCGTTGAAGGCCCGGCGGTGAGCCTGACCCCGGACGAGCTGCTGCGATACGCCCCCGGCAAGGTGCGCGAGCGGGCACAGCCGTTGCGTGGGCAGGTCACCCACCGCGAGCGGCAGGGCGAGGTCGTCCGGGCCCGCGTGCGGGGCAGTCGCCCGGCGCCTTACCGGGTACGAATCAACCTGCAAAACGGCGAGGTCTCGTGCTCCTGCCCGGACGAGTACAACGCGGTCTGCAAACACGCCGCCGCGACCCTGCTGGCCCTGCGCGATGATCCCACCTCCTTCCTGCCGGGCACGCCCCCGCGCCGCCTGCCGAAGGTGGACGGCTGGGCGGACGCGGACGTGGAGCGGCTGCTCGACCGGCTGCACGGCCTCTATCCCGAGGTGGTCACCGACTGGGCCCGTCAGCTCACCCACGAGGGCGAGGAAGAGTGGAGCTGAGCCCCGGTCCCATCGGCCTACCTGCCGTGCGTCATCTGGCCGATGCCCCGGCACCCGCCGCGCAGGCAGAGTAGGGCGGCAACGTCAAGAAACGGAAGGGAGCGCCCATGCGAAGAATCCGCGAAGATAGCGGCGGTGACCCGCCCGACGACCCAGACGACCGGGACAGGTCTCCTCCCGGCCTTTCAGAAGAAGGGGGCACGGCGGGCCGATAGGGCTCACCCCCTCAAGAACAGGACCCCATGAACGGAAAACAGATCACCAAACTGGGCTTCGAGAAAAAGGCCGTCGCGCTGGCCCTCGCCGCCGCTAAGTTGCGCGAGCGCGCCGGACTCGACCGCGAGGAAATCCTGGGTGAGCTGCGCTCGGTGCAGGCCAACCCGGGTGCGTACGTCTCGGGCGGCGTGTACGCCGAGCTGGCGGCGGAGCTGACCTCGCAGCAGGCCGTCCTCGACGCGCGCCGGGCGAGCGAGTTGCGCGCCGACCCCCTCCCCTACCGGGTGTGGGGCGAGGACCTGATCGAGCCCGGTGCACGCGACCAGATGAACGTGGCGATGCGCCTGCCCGTCGCTCGGGCCGGGGCCCTGATGCCCGACGCGCACGTGGGCTACGGCCTTCCCATCGGCGGGGTGCTGGCGACGGAAGGCGCCGTGATCCCTTACGGGGTCGGCGTGGACATCGGCTGCTCCATGCGCCTGAGCGTGTTGCCCCTGGCCCCGAATGCCCTGAGCACCGACGAGGCCACCCGCCTCCTGACCAAGCACACCCGTTTCGGCGCCGGGGTCGGCTTCGAGAAGCGCGACCGCGAGGATCACGAGGTCCTGCACGAGGACACGTGGCGAGAGCAGCCCCTGCTGCGCCATCTGCGTGACAAGGCCGCCGAGCAGATCGGCACCTCGGGCAGCGGCAACCACTTCGTGGAGTTCGGCACCCTGAGTCTGTCCGCCCCCGACCTGGGGCTGGAGGCGGGCAACTACCTCGCCATCCTGTCCCACAGCGGCTCGCGCGGCTTCGGGGCCCAGGTGGCGAACCACTACACCAAGGTCGCGCAGGCCCTCCACCCCGCCCTCGACGCGCAGGGCCGCAAGCTCGCCTGGCTGCCGCTCGACACCGAGGAAGGCGAGGGGTACTGGCAGGCGATGAACCTCGCCGGGCGCTACGCCCTCGCCAACCACGACCTGATCCACGCCCGCCTCGCCCGCGCGCGGGGGGTCAGGCCCGCCGCCACGGTCGGCAACAGCCACAACCTCGCCTGGAGGCAGGAGGTGGAGGGCGAAGAGCGCATCGTCCACCGCAAGGGCGCGACCCCCGCCGGGCGCGGCCAGCTCGGACTCATCCCCGGCAGCATGGCCGACCCCGGCTTCGTGGTGCGCGGCAAGGGCAACCCGGAAGCCCTCGCCAGCGCCAGCCACGGGGCGGGCCGCCAGCTCGGGCGCAAGGCCGCCGCCAACACCCTCGCCAAGAAGGACGTGCAGGCGTACCTGAAAGGGCGCGGCGTGACCCTGATCGGCGGCGGCATCGACGAGGCGCCCCAGGCCTATAAGAGGATCGAGCACGTCATCGCCCGCCAGAGCGACCTCGTGGACGTGGTGGCGACCTTCACCCCGCGCGTGGTGCGGATGGACACGGGGAGCGAGGACGTATAAGGAGAACACCGGAACATTGGTGAAACAGGGACCACCTTGGCGGCTGAGAGGCGCTGTCGGGGTGGCTTTTGTTCGGTTCGGGGTGCGTGGTTGGAGAAGATCCTGATGGCAGGTAAGGGGCGCTGGGGGACGCTTCAGTTCACCCCCTCCCAGCCTCCCCCCTCTGCTGTGCAGCTCTGCGAGTCAAGGGGGAGGGGCAAAAAGAGCAAGGGCTTTTGCGCTGTTCAGAACGTCTCTCCGAACGCTCCTATGAGTGGCCGAGACTGAATGCTCCTGGCCCACGGCCCCGCCTTGCTCGCGCAGCGAGACGGTGGGCCCACCGATGGGACGCGACAAGATCAAACATTCCGCCCAGGAAGACCCGACCACCCACACCGTCCGTATACCCTTGCCCAGCGCAGCGCCGCTCCCCCTGCCCCCTTCGGGGGGGAGGGGGCTGGGGGGTGGGGGCAAGCCGTCGCAAGTTCCCCGGCCCCTCACAACCAACCCCGCCTTCCACCTCAAGACGAACTTCCCCGAGCCAGCCGCTCCAGCAAGGCCACCCCGAACGCCACCCCCTTCTCGAAGTGCTCCCGCACGATGTTCTCGTTCGGCGCGTGCACCCGCCCCCCGACATTCCCAATGCCCGCCGCCACACACGCCACCCCCAGCACCTCCCGAAAAGGGTGCATCGGCCCGCTGCCCCCGCTGGAGGGCTGCACGACCGGCTCGGCCCCGTGCGCCTCCCACGCGGCGGCGACGCAGGCCCGCACGAAGGGGTGAGCGGCATCCACCCGCGCGGGCTGCTGATGGGCCTCCAACTCGACGATTTCCACGTCCTCCAGGCCCTGGGCGTCCAGGTGCGCCCTCAGCAGCCCGAGCACGCGGGCCGGGTCCTGCTCCTGCACCAGCCGGAAGTCGAGCTTCACGAAGCCGTGGGCGGGCAACACCGTCTTGCTGCCTTCCCCCCCGTACCCACCGCCCCAGCCGTTCACGTTGACGACCGGGGCGAGGTTGAGCCGCTTGTGGTAGGCCGGGCCGGTGGCGAGGGGCCGGGTCACGCCGTAGGTGTCCCGCACGGCCTGCCCATCCCCGGGAATGCGGGCAATGGCGGTACGGTCGGCCTCCGAGGGCTCGCGCACGTCGTCGTGGAAGCCTGGAAGAGTCACCCGCCCCCCGTCGTCGCGCAGGGAGGCGACCGCCCGGGCGAGGCGGTAGAGGGGATTGTCGATCACCGCCCCCAGGCTGGAGTGCAGGTCGGAGGCCGCCACCCGGCAGCGCAACTCCACGCACATCACGCCCTTGAGCCCCAGGAACAGGACGGGCCGCCCCCCCGGGTCGATGCTCCCGAACTCCCACCAGCAGCCGTCGGCGCGCAACTCCTCCGCGTGTTCGGCGACGAAGCGTTCCAGGCTGGGGCTGCCGACCTCCTCCTCGCCCTCGATCAGCCAGCGGACGCGTAGAGGAAGACGCCCGCCGTTGCGCTCGCGCACCGCCCGCACGGCGGCGAGGCGGGAGGCGAGTTCACCCTTGTCGTCGGAGGCGCCGCGCCCATACAGGCGTCCGTCGCGCTCGGTCAGTTCGAACGGCGGGCTCTCCCACAGCGCCACGGGGTCCTCCGGCTGCACGTCGTAATGGTTGTAGATCAGCAGCGTCCTCGGCCCCTCCCCCGCCTCGGCGACGAGCACGGGGGCGACCTCGCCGGGGTACGCCCGGACGGTGAAGCCCTCCGCCTCCAGCAGCCGGGTCACGAAGGCCGCCGTCTCGGGGAGGTGCCGACCCTGCGCGGACACGCTCTGGAGGGCCACGAGGTCGCGCAGGTCCCTCAGGCCGCGCTCGATGTGGGCCGCGAGGTTGGGGCGGGTGGGGTCCGGTGAGGTCATGGGGGCAGGGTAAGGGATGGGACGACCGTGGGGCGGGTGCCCTCAACCCGGATCGTCCCCCAACGCCTCCACAGTCCAGCGGGCGACCCCGACGAAGGTGCTCAGGCGCACCCCGGCCTCCCCCGACAGGAGGGCTTCCAACCATGAGCCGGGAAGCTGGTGCGGCAGGCCGGGGAGCAGTTCCCACATCAGCGTGCTGGCAGGCACCGGACGACCGTTCACGGCACACAGGGCCTCCGCGAGCTTCCAGGTGGTGGTGTGGACGAGCAACAGGGCATGGTCGGGCGCGGCTCCTCTCAGCTTTCCCAGCGTGGTGAGCAGCCAGTGCCGCAGCGCCTGCCGCTCACGGGGCGACACCCGGTAGGAGGCGAGCAAGACGGAGGCTCGCGCCGCTCTTCGCGCGAGTTCACCCTGCGGATCGTACAGGGCGCGGCCTTCCTGCCAAGCGTAGAGCTCGCTCCCGCCGGACTCCACCGCCGCCCAGGCCTGCTCGAACGTCTGCCCGTGCCGCTCGATCAGGATGCCGAAACGCCCGCCCAGCCTCGAAAGGCCGGGGCTCCGGCCAGAGGAGCCGGAGGTCGAGGTCCGAGGTGGGTCTGGCCGTGCCCCGCGCCACGGAGTCACACAGCCATACGCCCAGCACGCCTTTCGAAATGGCCTGCCCCACCTCCTCGTGCGACAGGCGGCGGTGAAGCTCATGCCGCACTTAGAAAGTTTCTGTCATGGCCTGAACTTGGGGGCCGTGACGCCCGCCGTCGTTCCGCGCACGATCAGGCGGGTGGGCAAGGTCACGTCCCCCGGCCCCTCCCCGTCCAGCCGGGCGAGGATGGCCGACCCTACCCGCACGCCCTTCTCGGTCGTGGGCTGCCAGACGGTCGTCAGGTTGAGGGCCGCGCTGCTGGGGAGGTCGTCGAAGCCCACGAGGCTGAGGTCCCCCGGCACCCGCCGCCCGAGGGCCTGCGCCGCCCGCAGCGCCCCCTGGGCGAGCACGTCGCTCATGCACAGCAGGGCGCTGACCTCCGGGTGCGCGGCGAGCAGGTCGCGGGTCAGCCGCTCTCCCTCGTCGGGCGTGTTCTGGAACGCCTCCGTGACGAAGAGCCGCGCCCCCGCCTCCCCCGCCGCCCCGCGGTAGGCGCGCAGACGGGCGGCGGTCGTCGCGTAGCCGACCCGGGCCTCGCGCTCGGGAGACACCGGGCCGCCCCGGCGCTCCGGCGTGAGTTCGAGGCTGAGCACCCCCAGGTGGCGGTGGCCAAGCCCGGTCAGGTGTCGCGCGGCCTCCCGCGCCCCCCCGGCGTCGTCGATGCCCACCCGCGAGGTGCCGGGCTGCGGCGCCTGGTCCACGAGCACCGTGGGCAGGCCCCGGCCCAGCACCGCGCGCAGCAGCTCTCCCTCCTCGGCGGCGCAGTACACGACCAGGCCGTCCACGCTGGCCGTCTCGACGGGCCGGGTGCCGCGCGGGCTCGCCAGCAGCAGCAGGCTCAGCCCCCGCCCCTGCACCGTCCGGGCCACCGCTCCCAGGAACAGCGCGGCAGCCGGGTCCGCGAAGGCGTATTCCAGCGGCGCGTCGTACACCACGCCGATCACGTTCGTCCGCCCCCGCCGCAGGCTGCGCGCCAGGGGATCGGGGCCCCCGTACCCCAGCTCACGCGCCGCTCCCAGCACCCGCTCGCGCAACTCCGGTGAGAGCTGGTCGGGGCGGTTGTACGCGTTGCTCACCGTGGCGCGCGACACCCCCAACCGCGCCGCCACCTCGCGCAGGGTCACGCGCCGCCCCGGCGGCGGCTTGGCGGAGGACATGGCCGGATGCTAGCGTATGGACCTCACATCTGAATCGATTCAGATGCCCTCCTCCCCCTTTACCCGGAGTCTTCATGACCGACGTGCCCCTGCCCCCACCCTCCATCCCCTCCTCCCGGCGTGCCGAGGTGGCCCGGCACGCGCTGGGGGTCGTCTTCCTGACGAACGGGGTGATGTTCGCCACCTGGGCGGTGAATATCCCCGGCGTGCGCGACCACCTGCGGCTGAGCGACGCGCAGCTCGGGGTGGCGCTGCTGGCGGTGGGGCTGGGGAGCTTGGCGACCATGCCGCTGACGGGGGGGTGGACGGCCCGCTCCGGCAGTCACCGGGTCACGCAGGTCTCCACGGCGGCGTGCCTGCTCGCGCTCGCGCTGCCCTTCCTCGCGCCGAACCTGGGGCTGCTCGTGCTCGGGCTGGCGGTGCTGGGGGCGGCGAACGGCGCGATGGACGTGTCCATGAACGCGCAGGGCGTGACGGTCGAGCGCGCGCTGGGCCGGGCGGTCATGAGCCGTTTCCACGCCTACTTCAGCCTGGGGAGCGTGCTCGGCGCCCTGCTCGGCACGGGGCTGATCGGGCGGGTGCCCATGCTGGGGCACGCCCTCGGGGTGGTGGCGGTCACCAGCGTGGCGGGTCTCCTCGCGGGCCGCCTGCTGCTGCCCGACCGGGGAGACGGTCCGGCGCCGGGGGCTCCCGAGGCTCCGGCCTCCTCCCCGCGCCGTCTTCCCCGCCTGGGCTCCGCCGTGCTGCTTCTCGGCGCCCTGTGCTTTCTGGGGATGCTCGCCGAGGGGGCGAACTACGACTGGGCGGCGCTGTACTTCCGTGACGTGCTCGGCGCGGCGGGCGGGAGCGCGGGGATCGGCTACACGGCCTTCGTCGCCGCCATGACCCTGGGGCGCTGGTTCGGCGACCGAATGCGGGCCCGCCTCGGCGACGAGCGGACCGTGCGGGGCGGCGCCCTGCTCACCGCGCTGGGGCTGGGGCTGGCCCTGCTCGTGCGCGAGCCGCTGCCCGCCGCCGTGGGGTTCGCCCTCTCCGGCCTGGGCCTGAGCAACGTGGTGCCCGTGATGTACGGCGCGGCGGGTCACGCCCTGGCGGGGCGGGGCATCGCGCAGGTCGCCACCATCGGGTACGCGGGCTTCCTGCTCGGCCCGCCCGTCATCGGCTTCGTCGCCGAACACGCCGGATTGCCCGCCGCCCTGGGCATCGCCCTCGCCGGGGCGGCCCTGGTGGCGCTGCTGGGGGGCCGGGCCTTTGCCCTCGTGCGGCGCGGGACATTGGCCTGAGCCGACTCCTCCGCGGGACCACGTGTTAGGCTCCGGCATGAACCTCGACACGTACCGGGTCCAGCCGGGGCAAAGCCTCTCCCTGGGCCGCTGGGCCACCGACGATGACGGCGGGTACGACAAGAAAGACGCGCGGGCCCTCCTGCCCGAGCTGCAAGACGAACTCGCCCGCCTGCAAGAACGCCTCTACGCCGAGAGCAAGCAGGCCCTGCTGGTCGTCTTGCAGGCCCGCGACGCCGGGGGCAAGGACGGCACGGTCAAGCACGTGATCGGGGCCTTCAATCCCAACGGGGTCGACATCGCCAACTTCAAGGTGCCCACCCCGGAAGAACTGGCCCACGACTTCCTGTGGCGCGTCCACGCCCGGGCCCCCCGCCAGGGCATGATCGGCGTCTTCAACCGCAGCCACTACGAGGACGTTCTCGTCACCCGGGTCCACGGCCAGATCGACGAGAAGACCGCCGCGCGCCGCCTGGGCCACATCCGCGCCTTCGAAGCGCTGCTCGGCGACTCGGGCACGCGGATCGTCAAGCTCTACCTCCACATCAGCCCCGAGGAGCAAAAGGCCAGACTCCAGGCCCGTCTCGAGGACCCCGACAAACAATGGAAGTTCAACTCGGGCGACCTGGAAGAACGCTCGCTCTGGAACAGCTACACCGCCGCCTACGAGGCCGCCATGAGCACGAGCACCGACGCCGCCCCCTGGTACGTCATCCCTGCCGACCGCAAGTGGTTTCGCAACCTGCTCGTCAGCCAAATCCTCGTCGAGACGCTCAGGGAAATGAACCCCCAGCCCCCACACGTGGACTTCGATCCACACGCGGTTCACATCGAGTAGCTCATCTACGAGTGCTCCCCGGCGGCGAAGACGACCTTGAAGGGCTGTGTTCCAACAGATCCTCTTCCTCCGTGGCCGAGGCACATGCATAGCAACAAAAAGCCCCACCGCGGGGGGTGGGGGGGACGGTGGAGCGGGAGACGAGATTCGAACTCGCGACATCTACCTTGGCAAGGTAGTGCTCTACCAGCTGAGCTACTCCCGCGTTGTGTTGTGCAC
>NZ_PNOR01000045.1:0-5000 GCF_002869765.1 Deinococcus planocerae
CGGTCATGGCAGGTATGCCATGACCCGTACCGCTCAGGAATGTCCCGCCAGGGTGCGCCGGTCTTCTGGCGCCAGATGATGCCGTTCAGGACGACGCGGTGGTCCTTGTAGGCGTGTCCTCGCTTGGGGTGTGGGGGCAGCAGTGGGCGAAGTTGAGCCCACTGCTGCTCGGTTAAATCTGTCCGTCCCATCCCCCCATCCTCCCAAATTCACCCAGACAGACCCTAGCGCGGGGCCGCCCGGGTGGCCCGCACGTTCAACCCGTGCAGCTCCCGGTAGAAGTCGGCGCTCGGCACGTCCGCCAGTCCCAGGTCGGCGAGGGCCTGCTCGAAGGTGGTGTCGGGGCGGGCGGCCAGGCGGGCGAAGTAGGCGAGGTTGCGCTCGATCAGGGACGCGTCGTGCCCGCCGCCGTGGCACGGCAACACCACCGCCGGGTCCAGCGCCCTCAGCTCGCGCATGGTGGCGAGCAGCACGGGCAGGTCGGCGTCCTGCTCCACGTAGGGAAAGGGGAACTCCAGGGCGTCCGCCGCGAGCAGGAGGCGGAGTTCGGGAATCCACACGACGAGTTGGTCGGCGCTGTGCCCGGGGGCGGGCCGCAGTTCGAGCGTCAGGTCTCCCCCGTCGATGGTCAGGGCGCCGTCGAAGGTCACGGTCGGCGGGCACAGGACCACTTCAGCGAAGCGCGCGTCCTCGGCCTGCTTGCGGGTCAGCTTGTCGCGGGCCGCCTGCGAGCGCAAGACCTCCCCCGCGAGGCGGCTCCCCAGGATGGGCGCGGGGTGCGGCCCGCCCGGCGCGACCAGCGCGTTGCCCCAGGCGTGGTCGTAATGGCCGTGCGTGTTGACGACGAGCAGGGAGCGCCCGGCCAGGTCGCCTTCCAGCAGCGCCAGCATCTGCGCGGCCTCCGCCGGGGTGCCGAAGGTGTCCACGACGACCACGTGCCGCCGCGTGACCACGGCGAAGCAGTCCACCTCGGTGCCTGACCGGAACATCCGCACGCGCGGGTCGGGCGTGGGCAGTTCCGTGATCACGGGCACCACGCTAATACCCCCGGTGCGTGACCACCGCGCCCTGCCCCTCCAGCCAGCCGGTCACCGTGCCGACCGCCGCCTTGACCCCCGGCGTGATGATGGGCCCCCCGAAGCGGGCGAGTCGGACGAGGTGGGTGCCGTCCCCCCGCGCGGTGACGCCCACGAGAACCTCCTGGATCAGCTCGCCTTCCACGACGTGGGCGAGGCACACCCAGCCGTCCTTGCCCAGGCTGCGGTACAGGTCGAGGAGGACGACGGTCCACCCGGCCCCGTCGCCTTCCGGCGCAGTCTCGCGGGTCTGCCCGCCGCGCGCCGTGTGTTTGCCGAACTCGCGGGGGCCGAACGTCTCGGGCAGGGTCAGGATGGCGTGGGGCACGTCGGGGGACTCCTCCTCGAAGGGATAGCGGGTGACGGCCCCGTGGGGCACGGGCGGGTGGGCGGTCGGCGTGAAGCGGGCGTGGTGGGCGCCCAGGCCCAGGTCGCGCCACTTCAGGGCGTACTTCGTCTCCAGGGCGGCGGGCGGCGCGTCCGTGAGGTCCACCCGCATGACGCCGCTCGCCCCCGCCTCATGGCAGGCGAACTCGAAATACTCGCCGTGGTCGGTGGTGAGCAGGACGGCCCCGCCCGGCCTCAGGCGGCTGGCGGCGAGCCGGAAGAAGGGGGCGCGCAAGAGGCGGTGGTCGGTATGCCCCGCCTTGGGCCAGGGATCGGGGAAGTTGACGACGATGGCGTCCAGCGCCCCCTCGGGCACCACCTCGCGGACGAGGACGCCAGCGGGCAGTTTGGTCAGCACGGCGTTCGTCAGCCCCGCCGCGCGCAACCTTCGAGCGGCCTTGAGCAGGCTGACCCCGCTGAGTTCGACGCCGAGGTAGTTGGGCGCCTCGGGGAAGGTGGCGGCGTGGTGCGGCCAGAACCGCCCGTCGCCGAAGCCCACCTCCAGCACCCAGGGACGGTCCGGGGTGTCGGGGTAGAGGCGCGCGGCGGCGTCGGGGAAGTGGAAGTCGGAGAGGCGGTAGATCATGAGCGTTCCCCCCCTCCCGGCCTCCCCCACGAGGGGGGACTCGAAGAGCCGCGCAGCGGAGGAGCCAAGAGAAGTTCCCCCGCCAGCCGCGCCGCGTCCTCCAGCACCGAGGCGTAGGTGTGCTCGCCGGGCGTGCAGCGGCCCACGGCGTACACCCGCTCGAAACGCCCCAGGCGGAAGCCGTCCAGTTCGGTCGGGGCGGGCGTCAGGAAACGCACGTCGTAGGGCGGCGCCCCCTCCACCCCGGCGGCGGTCTGCTCGCCCCCGATCAGCCATACTCCGCTGCGGGCGAGGTCGTCGGCCAGGAAGTCGTAGGCGACCTCGGAGAGCCGCCCGGCCTCCTCCATCGTCTCGCCGATCAGCAGGCGGCCCTTGAGAAAGGCCCCGACGGCCAGGACGACGAGACGGGCGCGCAGGGTCGGGCCCTCCCAGGTCGAGAGCGTGACCTCCCCCTCCCCCTCGTCCAGCTCGGTCACCGTGCTTTGCAGGAGGTGGATGCCCGCCGTGGCCTCGATCTCGGCCTTGAGGTGGCGGTGAAAGGTCCAGCCGTCCGTGTCAGGAGTCATCCGCCCGGCCACGAGGGCGAGGACGCTGCCGGGCGGAAAGCCCGCGCCCTCTATGGTCGGCTGGTACAGGTTCCCGAGGTGGTCGAGGGCCTGCGAGACGAGGAGCACGTCCGCGCCCGAACGCGCCAGGCGCCACGCGAGTTCCGTGCCCGCGAGGCCCGCGCCAACCACGGCCACGTCGTAGAGGTGCCCCGGCTGCGGCTGGCTGCGGGGCTGAAGGGGTCCGAACATCAGAGGGGGAGTGTAGTGCAGGCGGAGGCGAAGCACTCAGGCCCAGGTTTCCCTCACCGCTCCGTCTCCACCTGATACGACCCGTCTCCCTCGCCCGTGAAGGTCACCGTGCCCTGCTGGTCGGTGCGGTAGACGCGGACGTTGTTTTCCCTGTAGAGGTCCAGCGCCGTCTTCGTGGGGTGGCCGTAGTTGTTCTCGCCCACGCCGATGACGACGTTCTCGGGGCGGACGGCGGCGAGCCAGGCCTGATGGTCGCCGTTCGCCGCGCCGTGGTGGATGCTCTTGTAGAGCTGGAAGGGGCCCTGGATCTCGGGTCGGCGCTCCTCCAGCCACGCTTGCGTCTCGGGTTTCTCGCTGTCGCCGGTCATCAGGGCGCGGAACTTGCCGAACTCGACGCGCACGCCGACGCTGTTCTCGTTCTGGTCGTCGCCCATCCCGGCGGGCGGGGCGATCACGCGCACCTTGACCGAGCCGAGGTTGACGACCTGATTGTTCGCCTTCTGGAAGGTGGTGCCCGCCCCCTCCAGCGCCGTGACGAGGCGTTCCCAGGTCTGGGTGGTGCCCGCCAGCCCGTTGTTGATAAAGAGGGTGGGCCTAGCCGTCTGCGCGGCGGAGACCAGCCCCGCGATGTGGTCGGCGTCGGCGTGGCTGGCGACCATCAGGTCGATCTTGGTGACCCCGTAGGCTTTCAGGTGCTCCCGCATCCGAACGGCGCTGCGTCCGCCGTCGTAGAGCATCGTCTTGCCCTCGGGGCTGGTCACGAGCACGGCGTCCCCCTGCCCCACGTCGAGGAAGCGGATGGTGACCTGACCGCCCGGGGTGCCGCTTCCCCCCTGGTCGCCCTCCTCCTTCCCCCCACCCCCCGCGCACGCCGCGAGGCTGACGATCAGGCCGAGGACGAGCACGCCCGCGAGGTCGCTGGTGCTGGGGCCGTGGCCCTTGTGGCTGCCCCCGGACCCGGCGGCCTTGTTGCGGGCGGGGGAGTTGGAGGTCGCTTTCTTGCCGCTCACAGGGTGATCTCCTCTTCCCCCTCGTGGGATGTGCCCGCATTCAGGCGGTCGAGGTGGCGCTGGGCGGCCATGCGGCGGGCCCGGGTCTCCCCAGGCAGCAGGCGGACGGTCACCCCGTCGGGGCCGTCCTCCACGGCGAGGAGGTCACCCTCGCGCACCCCATCCGGCAGGGCGGAGAGGGGAAGGTCGAAGGTCTGGCCGTCCTCCCGCTCTATGCGGGCCACCCGGCCACGCGGGCCGTCCTCGATGCCGTCCACCGTCCAGCGTTCGGAGGCGTGGGGGTCGCGGCGTTCTTCGTCCTTCACCTGTTCAGGGTAGCGCGGCGAACGGCGGCGCTTGGGAACGTGCCACACTGCCCCATGCGCCACAGCCTGACGCTCCAGGGCGGCGACCTGACTCTGCGGCCCCTGACGGAAGGGGACACCCTGGCGTTGTGCGTGCTGGCGCGGGACTGCGGGGCCGAGTTGCGGTGGATGTCCACGCCGCCCACCTCTCCCGCCTCCTACCGCGCCGCGCTCGGCGCCCCCGACCAGTTGCCCTTCGTGGTGGAAGTTGGCCGGGAGTTGGCGGGAAGCACGCGCTACGGCGACATCCGGACCGCGCACGGCGGGCTGGAGATCGGCTGGACGTGGCTCCACCCCCGCTGGCACGGCACAGGCACGAAGCGCCGCATGAAGCGCCTGCTGCTCGCCCACGCCTTCGAGGAATTGGGCATGGAGCGGGTGCAGCTCAAGACCGACATCCTGAACACCCGCAGCCAGCGGGCCATCGAAGGGCTTGGGGCCGTCAAGGAAGGCGTGCTGCGGCGGCACATGCGCAGGCCCGACGGCACGATGCGCGACACGGTGATGTACTCGGTGACGCGGGGGGAGTGGGCGGCTGTCCGTCAGCGGCTCGCCGAACAGGTCAGCCTCTCTCAGCCCAAGGAGGAGGGGCGGTTCCGCTCCCCCGGTTAGCCGCCCCTCTCCCCCACCCCGCTCAGCCCTCCTCGTACTCCAGGTAGGTGTAGCCGAGCAGCTCCTCGCCGTAGTCCTCCAGCAGCTCGTTCTCCTGCTCGGGAGTCAGGGTGCCTACCTTGAGGGCGGCGTCGGCCTGGTCCTCGATGGAGTCGCGCAGCATGACTTCCTCGTAGCCCATCGACTCG
>NZ_PNOR01000045.1:7500-26865 GCF_002869765.1 Deinococcus planocerae
CACCCACCCGCCCTTCGACCCGGAGGTGGCGGCCAGCCTGATCCGAGCGGGGGAGGCGCCGACGCCCCTGCACCACAACTGCTCGGGCAAGCACGCGGGGATGCTCCTCGCCTGCGTCCAAAGCGGCTGGCCGCGCGAGGGGTACACGGACCCCGCCCACCCCCTGCAAGTCCGCATCCGGGAACTCCACGCTGAGCTGGGCGGGGTGGAAGTGGAGGAGGTGCACGTGGGCACCGACGGGTGCAGCGTCCCCGCGCTGGCCCTACCGCTGCACGCGGCGGCGCGGATATTTGCGCGGCTGACGGCCCCCGAGGGTGACCTCGCCCCCGCCCTGGAGCGCGTTTTTCAGGCGATGCGAACCCACCCCTTCCTGATCGCGGGCGCGGGGCGGCTCGACACCACCCTGATGCCCCTTGTCCCCGGTCTCGCCGCCAAAATGGGCGCGGAGGCGTTCTACGGCCTAGCGTTGCGGGAGACGCCGCGCGGGCCCCTGGGCGTCGCCTTCAAGGTGATGGACGGCGGCGAGCGGGCCCGGCCCCACGTCGCGCTCGCCGTGCTGCGCGAACTGGGCGTGCCCGTCACAGAGGAGCTGCGCGCCCTCGCCCCCGCCACCCTGCACAACTGGGCCGGGCGGGAGGTGGGGACGGTGGAGGTGGAGGTGTCGCTGGAGTGGGCGTAAGTCAGCGCTGGAAACGTCCCAGGTAGACGGCCAGCGGCTCCAGCCCCACGGAAGCTCGGCGCGCATCCACATCGCCGGGCTCCAGGGGGAAGGGCGTGCCGTCCGGCTGAACCTGCGTGCCGTATCGCTGCGGCCTGCCCTCACGAACGCAGATGCGGTCATGAAGGTAGGCGGCGTGTTCGGGGGCGACCTCGCCTTCCGGCTGCGCTTGCAGCACGTCCAGCACGCCTCTTTGAAAGGCGAGGTCCGGGGAGTGCTGCGCCAGGAGCCAGGCCGCGGTCGCGCCGTCCTCACCCACAAGGGAGCGACCGGGCCAGCCGTGGGCCGCGATGATCTCCCGCAAAAGTCGCGTGGACTCGGTGTCGAAGGTCAGCCAGGCCTCCGCATCCACCACGCCGGAGCGCATCCGCACGTCCTCAGCCATCCGCGCCAGCAGCCGGAGACGCACTTCGGCCCCTATCCTCCCACCGCCCTCGATATTCGCCTGCATAGTTTGACTTCCCCTGCATCCCGCGCTATCTTTTTCTTATCACCGCCCGAGAGGCGGCTTTTTTATTGCCCGCCCTGCCCCGCGCCTTCTAGCCGCCCCTCCACCGCCGCCAGCGCGAAGGCGTACTCCTCGGCATCCTCGTTCAGGGCGTCGTAGCGACCGCTGGAGCCGCCGTGCCCGGCGCCGAGGTTGGTCTTGAGGACGAGGACGCCGCCCCCAGGCGCGGCCAGGTCGCGCAACCGGGCGACGTACTTGGCGGGCTCCCAGTAGGCGACGCGGGGGTCGTTCAGGCCGGTCGAGACGAAGAGGTGGGGGTAGGTGCCGGGCGCGAGGTTGTCGTAGGGGCTGTACGCGCGCATGGTGGCGTAGGCGTCCGGCTCCTCCGGGTTGCCCCACTCGTCGTACTCGCCCGTGGTGAGGGGGATGGAGGCGTCGAGCATGGTGGAGAGCACGTCCACGAAGGGCACCCCCACGAAGGCCGCGCGGAAGAGCCCCGGGCGCAGGTTGACGGCGGCGGCGGTGAGGAGGCCACCCGCGCTGCTGCCCATCGCCACGAGGTCGCCCGCCACGCCCTCTGCCTTCAGGTGCTCGGCGGCGGCCAGAAAGTCGGTGAAGGTGTTCATCTTGTGCCCCAGCCGCCCGGCGTCGTACCAGCGGCGGCCCAGCTCGCCTCCACCCCGGATGTGCGCGATGGCCCAGACCCAGCCGCGGTCGAGCAGGGGCAGGCGGGTGAGGCGGAACTCGGGGTCGGTGGGATAACCGTAGCTGCCATACCCGTAGAGCAGCGTCGGGGCGGGCAGGGCGGTGTCGCGGCGGCGCACGAGGCTGACGGGCACGCGCTCGCCATCGGGGGCGGTGGCCCAGGTCTGCTCCGCCACGTACTCCGCCGGGTCGTAGCACGGAACGGGCGTGGCCTTGACGAGCGTGGTCGCCAGCGTGTTCAGGTCGAGGTCGAGGTGTTCGGCGGGCCGGGTCAGGCTGGTGTAGAGGATGCGGGCGGTAGTGGTGTCGAAGACGTGGTTCGGGCCGATGTGGACCGTGTAGCTCGCCTCGGGGAACTCGACCCGGCGGGCTTCCCCGTACCCTCCGGCGACCCAGGGCAGCACCCACAGCCGCGTGAAGCCGCCTTCTCGCCCCGACACGAGCAGGTGCGCGGCGAAGAGGTGCATCCCCGTGAGGTAACGCGCCGGGTCATGGGGCAGCACGCCCTCGGCGTCCTCCCAGGTCAGGCCCTCCCCCTTCGGCCACCGCGCGAGCCGGAACTCGGTCGCGCCCCCCTGGTTGGTGAGGGCGAGCCAGTGGTCACCGCCGTCCGTCACCGTGTACTCGACGCCGCGCTCGCGGGGCAGGATGGGCCGGAGGCGGGCCTGCGGGTCGCGCACGTCCAGGGCGTGCCACTCGGACGTGATCCCGGCCCCGCTGACGACGAGCAGGGTTTCTCCGTTCTCGGAGAGGTGGGCCACCGCGCGGAAGGTGGGGTCGTCCTCCTGGTACAGCAGCTCGTCGGCGTCCTGGGACTCCGCGAGGGTGTGGCGCCAGACCTGGGAGGGCCGCTGCGTCTCGTCGTCCCGGCCATAGAAGAGGTGCGATCCGTCCGCCCCCCAGTCGAGCGTCCAGCCGTTCACACCCGTCAGCGGCGGCTCGGCGAGTTGGCCCGTTCCCAGGTCGAGTACGCGCAGCTCGAAGACCTCCTGCCCGGTCGTGTCGAGAAGGTAGGCCCAGAGCCGACCGTCCGGGCTGGGCCGGGCCGCGTACACCCAGACGTTGGCGTGGCCCTCGCGCTCGGCGAGGAGGTTGAGGTCGAGGAGCACTTCCTCCCCGCCTCCGCCCACGGGGCGGCGCAGGAAGATCGGGTGGGCCCGGCCTTCCTCGGTGCGGGTGAGGTACAGCCAGCCCCCCTCACGCACGGGGGCGCCCTCGTCGCGCCCCTGCACGTGGGAGAGGAGGTCTTGGTAGATCGCCTGCCGCATGTCGCGCAGGGGGGCCATCACCGCCTCCAGGTGGGCGTTCTCGGCGTTCAGGTAGGCCAGCACCTCGGGGTCGGCCCGGCCCTGGGTCTTGAGCCAGTGGTAGCTGTCGGCGCGGTCCTCACCGTGCAGGGAATGCGTGACCGGCTTCTTCGCGGCGCGGGGCGGGGTGGGGGCCATGCCCGAGCGTAGCAGGGAGCGCTACCCTGACCCCATGTTCCGCCGAGACCCCGTGCGTCAGGCCCTGCGAGAGGTGGGAGACGTGCTCGGGACGGACGTGCCAAGATCGCTCCCCCTCGTGCGCGCGGCGTTGCGGCGGGGCGGGGTGATCGGCGCGGCGCGGGGGGGGCGGGTCGCCCTGGTCGGCCTCGGCGGCGTGCCCCGGGAGGGCGTCTTCGAGCTGGCGAGCGTGAGCAAGCCCTTCACAGCGGCGCTGGCGGACGCGCTCGCGCAGTCTGGGCGGCTGGAGTGGGACGCGCCGCTCTCCCGGCTGGGCGGCCCCGTTCGCGCCTTTCCCGCTTTCGTGACCCCGCGCGCCCTGGCGACCCACACGGCGGGATTGCCCGGGCACCCCGCCCGCGCGGCCTGGACGACCTTCACCCGCTTTCAGGACCCCTACGGCGGCATGAGCGCTGGAGACGCCCTGGCGAGCGCACGGCGCTGGGCGAGTCGGCGGGCGGCGGGCCGCTTCGGGTACTCGAACCTGGGGGTCGGCGTGCTCGCCCTGGCCCTCGCGCACGCCTCGGGCGAGACGGTGGACGCCCCGGGCTTCGGTCGGGCGCTGGGGAGGCACGTCACCGGGCCGTTGGGGCTGGCGGACGTGTCCCTCACGCCCAGTCCCGCCCGGCTCGTCACGCCGACCGCCACGCTCTTCGGCGAGGGGGTCACGGGCTTCGGGCCGCTCGCCGGGGCCGGGGGCCTCTTCGGCACGGCGGCGGACCTGCTCGCCTTCGCGGCGGCGCATCCCCAGGGTCGCGCGGGGGAGGTGTGGCGCGAGGTCGTTCGTCCCCCCGGTCTCCCCCCCCACCGGACGGGCGTGGCCCCCGGCTGGTTCGAGACACGCGGCGTGTGGTGGCACGACGGGGTGGCGCGCGGTACCCGCACGGCCCTGGGACTGCGCCCGGCGGACGGCGCGGCGGCGGTGCTCCTCGCCCGGGGCGGCCTGCCCCTCGTGGGGCTGCGGGGGGCGGTTCCGGCGGCGCTGCTGGCAGTCCTGAGCGTCAGGGATGAGGGGGTGGGAGGTGGGCGCTAGCTCCGCCGTTGCCCAAGCCTCCTTCCCACCTTCTCACTGCTCCGGCGGCACCAGCCACGTCACCGCCCGCGCGTCGTTCAGCCCGCCGAGGAGCCCGGTGGGGTTCCAGTTTCCCTGCTGAAGGCCGAACACCGTGTCGTAGCGCGTCAGGGTGGTGCGGGTCAGGGCGTAGAGGTTGCCGTCGATGCCGAAGGATACGTCGCGCAGTTCGGCGACGTTGGTGACGACGGCAGCGCCCGTGCGAACGCCGTCCCACAGGCGCAGGGGCTCGCTGCTGTTGCCGCTGAGGGTGGTGTCACGCCACGCCGCGATCAGGTTGACCGCGCCGCCCGTGCTCGCACTCGTCCAGAGCCGGTCCACCCGCCCGCTCCCGAAGGCGCCCAGGGTCGCCGCCGCGTTGGGCACGCCCACGTCGGTCAGGGGCTGAATGCCCGTGTCGGTCGCGGCGTAGATCAACCCCCCGTAGGGCGCGAGGTCGCGGATAGCGGGGGTGGCGAGGGGGAGGGCGGCGACCGCAACGCTATCCCCAACGTTCTCCTGGGCGACCCGGATGGTCTCGCTGCCGCCGCCGATCACGGGCCGGGCCACGACCGCCCGGTCGCCGGTCACGGCGATGCGCACGGGGGGCGCGTCGGTCGTGGACAGGGGCGGGGTGAAGGGCGGCAGGTTCGCCGTCCAGACCAGACTGCCGTCGAGGCGGTACAGGGCGAGCTGTTGTCCGGCGGCGGTGTTCCCGGTCGCCGAGGCGCAGTCATTCAGGGTCAGCAGCCGGTCGCGGGCGGCGCTCAGGACCGTGCTCGTCAGGCAGACGGGCGTGAAGGGCAGGGCGGCGAAGGGCACCGGGTTGGCGAGGTTCACGTCGCGGCTCTCGATCCCGCCCCTGAGCGTCAGGGCGACCCGCGTGCCGCCGGGCAGGGTGTCGAGGGTGACCCCGCCCGTCACGGCCACGGGGGCGAGGGCCCCGCCTCCCTCCGAACTCACGATCTGGAGGGTCGCGCCCCCGCCTTCGAGCACCGCGAGGCGCAGGGCGGGAGGCACCTCCTCCGTCCCGGTGCAGGCGGAGAGGAGCAGGGCGGGCAGCAGGGCCAGGGCGGACAGGCGCAGGGGGAGCGTCTTCATGGGTCTTCGGCCTCCGTGGGGGCGCTCAGGGCAGCAGGGGGATGCTCAGGCCGTCCTGGCCGTAGTTGAAGAGGGGATAGGAGGTGCTGCCCGGCAATCCGATGGCGAGGCGGTAGCGCCGGACGCTGAGGTCGATCTCCGCCTGGAGGGCCCAGCAGCAGCGGTCGATGGTCAGCCCGATCACGGGCGTGAAGTTCCAGGGGCCCACCCGCTCGCCGCCCTGCCAGATCACCGTCTGGCGCAGGCTGGCCGTGAGATACGCGCCCGGCCTGGGGCCGTTGCCCAGCGCGAGCCCGAAGCGGATGGGGTCGAGCACGAGCGTGTCGGTGGCGAGGTCGTCCGGGAAGGTGCCGCTGCGGGTGCGGGTGTAGACCACCCGGCCTGCGAGCGCGGCCCGCGAGCCGAACTGCCACACGGCGTTCAGGTCCGCGCGGGAGAACTCGGTGCGCGGCTGGTCGAGCCCCGGGGTGTTGAGCACGGCGGCCACGGCGAGGCTCTGCCCGGGGCGGGTGGCGCGCAGGGTGCCCGTGAGGCTCGGGCGCGTCCAGCCCTGGCGCCGGAAGTCGTAGGGCCCGCCGTAGGTGAGCTGCCAGTTCGTCGCGCGCCCCGCCGCCGTGCCCACGCTGAAGGTCACCGTGCCGCTCTCCCGCGCCGTCTCGGGGGGGTCGAGGAGCAGGTCGTGGGCGGTCGAGAGGGTGTACTCGCCGCGCCAGGTCAGGCTGTAACTCCCGGTCAGGCGCGGGGTCAGCAGGTCGAGGTTCTCGCGCGCCGTGAAGCTCAGCGGGTTGAGCACCGCATCGAAGGTCGTCGCCGCGCTCGCCTCGAAGCCCACCGCCGAGAGGCGGGGCGTCTCGATGTCGTGGGTGGCGTACACGCTGAAGTTGTTCGTGCGGATGTCGTCGGTGACGGTCGCGCGCACGGTGAATGGCTCGTAGCCCCCGGTGCGGGTGTAGCTCCCGCTCGCCGTGAGCGTGAGGTTCGGCGCGGGCCAGCGGCTGGAGCGCGCCCTCGTCTCCGGGCGGGCGGGCACGGCGGGGCTCGTCGGCGTCGCGGGCCGCGCCGGGACCGCGGGCGTGACCGTCACCCGGCCCGCGTTCGGGTCCCCCAGGGTGAGGTTGAAGTTCGTGTTCTCCAGCTCGCCCGTGCCGAAGTTGTAGTTGAGGTTGTACGTCAGGTTGACGGGCGCGCGGTTCACGCCGAGCCGGAAGGTGGCGGGTAATTGCCCCGCCGAGGTCGGCGGCAGGATCAGGTCGCGGGTGTATGTGGCGCGGAAGGTCACGTCGGGCACGGGGACGGTGTTCAGGTCGAGGGTCAGCGGCGCGCTCAGGCGGCGGCCCGCCACCGCGTCGAAGGCGAAGGGGCTGGTGCCCTCGATGCGGATGTAGTTGTAACTGACCGCGAAGGTATTCGTCTCGTTGAAGCGCTGGGTGATCGTCCCGCCCGCCTCCAGGTTCACCGTCCGCGCGCCCGTGCCGTAGTAGCGCCCGGTGAAGGTATTGCGCAGGGTCAGGTCGGCGTTCCTCCACGGGCTCGCCGTGAAGCTGATCGCGTGCTGTTCCTCCAGCCGGGTGGTCGAGATGTTGACCCCCTGCGCCGCCGCGCTGCGCGAGAGGGGGTTGCTCTGCCCAGTGTAGCGCCCCGCCGAGACCCGGAAGTCCGCGCTCAGGCCCCCCAGCGTCACCGGCTTGGGGTCGACCACGAGTTCGGGCTGCCGCAGCGGCGTGGTGAGCGCCGTCGTCGGCTCGGGGCCGTAGCGGTCCACGTAGTTGAGCTGCGCCGAGAAGAGGGGGTACTCGACCTGCGCCCCGAAGTTCACCCGCGTGACGCCGCGCTCGGGGTCGGTCTCGCTGAGGTTGATCTCGCGCCGCACGACGTTCAGGGTGTAGGAGAGGTCACGCACCGCCAGGGTGAGGGGCACGCGGCCCTGCGCCGTGAGGTCGAAATCCAGGTTGTACCCGACCCGCTGCGTTCCGTCCGCCGCGAAGCGTTTGGGATCGGCGAGGGTGTAGAGGTTGAGGCGGTCCACGAAGGGCAGCGGCGCGTACGAGCGCAGGCTCACGCCGACGCCGATGCTGGGGTCGCGGTTCTCGTAGTAGCGCAGCAGGGTGGTGCCCAGGGTGCTCGTGCCCACGCTGAAGGGGAGGTCGGCCTCAATGGTCAGCCCGTCCGGGGCGCCGTTCCCGACGACGAGCCGGGGCTGGCGCTCGGGGTCGTTGAGGGGCAGCACCACGACGGGGAGGTACAGGACCGGGAAGTCGGCGAGGAGGAACTGCGCCCGGTAGGCGACGAGGCGGTCGCCGGGGTACACGATCAGCCGCTCGGCGCGGAAGGCGTAGTCGTTCGGCGTGCGCCCGCACTTCGCGCAGGGGGTGAAGTAGCCCCCGGTGGCCCGCAGTTGGCCCGGCACCCGCTCGACCTGCCCGCCGCGAATTTCCAGGTCCGCGTCGCTGATGATCACGTCCTCGCCGGTCAGTTGCTCCCCCGCGAGGTCCACCACGAGGTTCTCGCCCGTGAGGGTCTGCCCGTCCCGCGCGGTGCGGTACGTCGCCGCCCCCACCAGGGTCAGGGTGCGCCGGGTGCGGTTGTACTCCACCCGCGCCGCCCGCACCACGTCGTCGTCCACCCGCAGCTCGACTTGCTCGCCCCCCTCGCCCCCGGTGATGATCACGATCTCCTGGTCGTCCAGGCGGCGCAACTCCAGGCTCTGCGCCTGCACGATCCGCACCGTGCGCGCCTCGGCGCTCCCCAGCGCAACCGCCCCGGCGAGCGCGGCGAGCGCCACGATGGCCCCGCGCCGCAGCCGCCGCCCGCCGCGCCGGAAGAGGCGGCCCACGGCCCTACTCGACATGACTCACGTTCAGGGAAGGCCCGTTCAGCGCGAGCACGCCGGGGGCTGACGGGGGGAGGGAGCGCCCCCCGGCGAGGGCAGGCCGCCCGACCTCCGGCCCGCGGGCGAGCAGGCCCAGGGACGTGCCGGGGTAGTAAAAGCCCAGGATCTGCGGGTGGGTCATCCCCTGCCGCGCGAGCCCCAGCGCCCCGTACTGGGAGAGGCCCACCCCGTGCCCCGCCCCGAAGCCCTCCACGACCAGGGGCGTGCCGGGCCCGACCGGGCCGCTCAGGGTGGCGCGGCTGCTCGTCCCTCCGAGCGCGCGGATAAAGCCCCCCGCGTTCGCCCCGCTCAGCACGCTCGTCCCGCCCGCGCCCGTGAAGGTGACCTCCTGCGCGCGGCCCGACACGCTCGCCCGGGTCACCCGCACCGAGGTCAGCACGCCCACCTGCACCCCGGAGCGAGTGGCGACCTCCTGCACGCGGGGGGCGGCGACCTCCAGCCGCCAGCGCGAGCGCGGCCCGCCCGCCGAGTAGGGGTCGGCCCGGGCGATCAGGTACGGCAGGTCGCGGCCCCAGACCTCGGCGCTCGACGCGGTGAAGCCCCCCGAGTCGCTGGAGAAGTAGGTGCTCGCGGGCCGTCCCCCGAAGGCCACGACCTCCCCGGCGGTCGCCCGGATCGCCGCGTCGGTGTTCGCGCGCTCGGCGCTCACCCCCCGGTACACCTGACAGCTCTCGGTGGCGCAGGTGTCGTAAGGCAGGGCCGGATTGACCCGCGCGGCGACGTACGTGCGCGCGATCACCGCCTGGGCGGCAAGGGCGGCGGCGGGCCAGGTGGACGGCATCTCGGCGGGCACGACCCCGCGCAGGTAGTCCTCCACGTCGAGCACGTTGATCCCCTGCACCGCGCCGCGCTCGGCGCGCAGGAGCACCCCGCCGCGGTAGGGCCGACCCCCGATCTCCACGACGCTGCCCGGCGCGGGCGGCAGGTAGAGCGACGGGCTGCCCGCGTCCGCCCCGTTGAGGGTGAGGTTCGCGCCCCGCACGCCGACGGTCCACAGGCTCGGGGCCGGGGTGGAGGGCGGGGGAGCGGCCTCGGGGGCCGGGGCCGGGGCGCCGGGAACGGGGGTGGCCGGGGTCAGGCCCAGGCCCAGGGGCACGGGGTCCGCCGGGGCCGGGGTGGGCACGCGCACGGCGAGCTGCGGGCCGCTTGCCACGAGCACCCTCACGTTCAGCGCCCCCGCACCCGAACCGAGTGCCAGCGCAAGCATCAGAAACCGCATCTGCCCCGCGAGTATAAGGGGGCTCTTCTGTGCGGGGTCTGACAATGACGTGAGAGGCCGGGCCGCCCGAAGCGGCATCATGCGTCTATGGGCACGGGGGCGGGGAGGGCCGGGCGCGTGTGGGCGCACGTCGGACAGGCGTTCACGGAAGCCGAGTACGACGTGGTGATCCTCGGCGCGGGGCGGATGGGCACGGCCTGCGCCCTCTTCCTGCGGCGCCTCGCACCGGGGGTGCGCCTCTTGATCGCCGAGCGCGGCGGCCTCCCCAATGAGGAGGGGGCGACGATCCTCGCGCCGGGGGTGTGGACGCTTCTCGACGCGCCGCCGGGCCGGGAGGGGGAGGCCCGCTGGGTCCACGCCCAGGTCGCGGGAGAACTCGGGGACACGCAGTTCCGGCCCCGCGCGCTCCTCGACCTCCACGCCGGGGTGGTGCCGGGCGCGCGGTCCACCACCGCCACCCTCGCCCGCTTCCCGGAGGCCGCCCCCCTGATTGACCCCGCCGCCCTCCCCTTCGCCCGGGTGGACGAGGAGGCCGTCACCTACCGCCCGGGCTCGGTCGCCCTCGCGTGCGGGCAGGGGGCCGTGCGCGCCGGGGCCGACCTGCTGCTCAACACCCACGCCCACCTCGTCCGCGGCGGGGTCCGGCTCGACCGCCTGACGGTGACGAACACGCACGAGGTCGTCACCCACGAGACGCACGAGGTGCGGGCGGGGGTCGTCGTCGTGGCGCTGGGGGCGGACGGGCCACACGCCGCCGAGCACGACCTCGGGGCGCACACGGCGCACGGGCGGGCGTACCGCCAGACACCCCGGCTGAACGTCCCCAGCGACGACTGGACCCCCACCCTGCGCGCGGGCGGGTTGACCCTGCGCCCGCAAAACGGGGGCTTCACCCTGATTCCGCCCGTCCACCACCGCGACCCGCAGGGCTACCTGCCCACCGGGGGGCGGCTGACCGGGGTGCCCGTCGGCGTGCGGCGCGAGACGCTGGAGGACCTGATCGCGCTGATGGACGCTCTGCCCCCCCTCGCCACGGAGGCGCTGGAGGTGGGCCGCAGCCTCGCCGACGTGCCGGGAGCGTGGCTCGCGCTGCCCGGGGGACGGGCGGACGCTCCCCCCCTGCACGAGGAGGTCGCGCCCGGCGTCCACCTCCTCCTCGGCGGCCCGCTCGCAGACACGCTGGGGCTCTCCGTGGCCTACGACCTCGCGGCGCGGGTGGCGGGGGTGGAGGGGAGGCCGTGGGAGGAGGGGTGAGCAACGCGGCGTGAGGTTGAGCAGTGCGGCCAGCCTCCGGATGAATAGACTCAGCCGTGCCCCAGGACCTCACCATCGCCGCCCTGACCGACGTTCACGGCAACGCCTTCGCCGCCGAGGCCGTCATCGCCGACCTCCGGCGCTTCCAGCCGGACCTGATCGTCAACCTGGGCGATCAGGTCTGGGGACAGGCGGACCCGCGGCGTGCTCTTGATCTTCAACGGTCCCTGGACGCCATCGAGGTACGCGGCAACAACGACGAGCGGCTGACCATGCTCGCCGGGGAACTCGCCCCCGCCCACGTCCACCTGCAAGCCTGGCTCGCCGAACGTCTCCCGGAATCAGAACGGCTCCGACTCGCCGCCCTGCCCCTTACTGCCACCCTCGCGGAAGGCACCGTCCTCGTTGCACACGGCACCCCCGCCTCCCCCTGGGAGAGCCTGCTGCTGGAGTGGAACGGCCAAGCCTACGTCCACTGGAGCGCCGGAGAGGTTCAGAACCGTCTAGGGCGAGACTTCTCCGCTGAGGTTGAACTGGTGGTCGTCGGTCACACCCACCGCGAATACACGCGCACGCTCGGGAACCTCCTGCTGGTCAACGTCGGTGCCGTCTCTTTCCAGAACGACGGCGATCCCCGGGCGAGGTGGACCCTGCTGAAACGGCGGCGTGGGGTGTGGTCCGCCGAGCACCACCGAGTGCCCTTCAACTGGGAGGCAGCGGCAGCGTGGGTTCTGGCGAACCAACCCGTCTTCCCCGAGGAGGTGGACCTGCACGTCCGCCCGGTCACGGATTCTTTGCTCGACGCTGCGACCATCACGACTGCCTGAGCGCCCTCCTCCCCGTCTATCCCCATTCACCACCCCTGTTGGTCAATCTCCCCGTCAATCTCGCCTCCGGGCACCTTGGCTCCTCAAGGGCGGGCGTACAATCCGGGGCGTGAGAGACGCCTTGTTCGACGTGCTGGACCTGGGGGTGCTCCCCTACCGGGAGGCGTGGGACGTGCAGCATGACGTTCACGCGCGGGTGTCGGCGGGCGGGCGGCCCACCCTGCTCCTCGTCGAGCATCCGCCCGTGCTCACCCTGGGCCGCAAGGCGAAGGAGGGCACCAACATCGTCGTGACGCGCGAGTACCTCGCCTCCCAGGGGATCGAGGTGCTGGAGGTCGAGCGCGGCGGCGACGTGACGTACCACGGCCCCGGCCAGCTCGTCGCCTACGCAATCTTCCCGGTGGGGCGGCGGGTGCAAGATTTCCTGCGGCTTCTCGAACGGGCGGTGATCGGGACGCTGCAAGGGCTCGGCCTGCCCGACGCGCGGCCCAACCCCGGTTACGCGGGCGTGTACGTGGACCCCAGAACGGTCAACGGACGCGAGTACGAGCAGAAGATCGCCTCCTTCGGGGTGGCGGTGCAGCGGAACGTCGCCCTGCACGGTCTGGCGCTGAACGTCACCACCAACCTCGGGCACTTCGACCTGATCGTGCCCTGCGGCCTGAGCGGGACCCAGATGACGAGCGTGGAGCGGGAGTACGAGCTGCGCGGCATCGACCGGACGGCGAGCATGGACGAGGCGAGAGAGGCCCTCACCCGCGCCTTTGACACCACCTTCGAAAACTACGACTGGACGCTCCCGGCGCTCGCGGGGGCGGGGAGCGAACGATGACCCAACAGGAACCGAGATTCATCAAGAACGGCATCTACCGCAAGGACTCCGTGCCCGTGCGGGAGAAGAAGCCCGAGTGGCTGAAAGTCACCATCCCCACCGGGCAGGTCTTCGGCGAGGTCCGCAAGATCGTCAAGGAACACCGCCTGCACACCGTCTGCGAGGAGGCGATGTGCCCCAACATCGGCGAGTGCTGGTCGCGCGGCACCGCCACCTTCATGCTGATGGGCCACATCTGCACCCGCGCCTGCCGCTTCTGCGCGGTGGACACCGGCAACCCGATGGGCAAGCTCGACCTCGACGAGCCCGCGGGCGTCGCCGACTCCGTGCGCCTGATGGGCCTGAAGTACGTCGTGCTGACCTCGGTGGACCGCGACGACCTGCCCGACGGCGGCGCGTACCACTTCGCCAAGACGGTGGGGGCGATCAAGCGGGTGAACCCCGAGACCCGCGTGGAGGCCCTGACCCCCGACTTCGGCGGAAATGGGCACTGCGTGGACCTCGTGCTGGACAGCGGCGTGGACGTGTACGCGCAGAACCTGGAGACGGTGCGGCGCCTGACCCACCCGGTCCGCGACATCCGCGCCGGGTATGAGCGGACGCTGGGGGTGCTCGCCCACGCGAAGAAGAGCCGCCCCGACGTGATCACGAAGACCTCGATCATGCTGGGCCTGGGCGAGACGCGCGAGGAAATCCGCGAGGCGATGGAGGACTGCCGCGCACACGGGGTGGACGTGATCACCTTCGGGCAGTACCTCCGCCCGACGATGCACCACCTGCCCGTCGAGCGGTACGTGACTCCCGCCGAGTTCGACGAGATTCGGGAGGAGGGGCTGAGTCTGGGCTTCCTGGAGGTCGTCTCGGGGCCGCTCGTCCGCTCCAGCTACAAGGCCGAGCAGGTCCTGATGGACAAGCCGAGCGCGCTGCCCGAGCATCTGGCGCACTTGGAGGGTGGGGAGCAGCTCAGCCTGATCTGAGGGGCGCTCGTTTCCACTTCCTCAATTCCAACGTCCCCGCCTGAAGAGGTGGGGGCTTAATTTTGAAGTATGACGACCGCAAGTTTGATACAGGTGGATCGCCGGGCTCTTCTCACCTTTATGGACGAGGTGCCGGAAGATGAGCGAGGCCATCACACGGCCATCTCCAGTTTTCTGGGTGAGCCGCTAGCCGTGGCGTTGATTCTTCATTTCCTGACAGGGCAGGGGGGCCGGGCCGAGTGCCTGAGCCTGAAAGTCACGACCGGGCAAAAGAAGGGACCGAGGTTGGACGCCTGGATTAGGGACGGCCAACGAAGCCTCTACCAAACCGAGGTGAAGATGTGGGCAGGCAATGCCATCGGGGGCCTACGTTTACCCTTAGAGGCAAGCACGGAACAAGCTCTAGCTGTCGGGAATGAACAGTGGGAACGCATCTGGGACGATCAGCAGCACACCTTCAAGGACCAGAAGAAGGTCCGTAAAGTTCTGGTTCCTATGCGGCAGCCCAAAGGCTTTGAAGGGGCGAGGGTTGAGGCATTGGCTTGCTTCTGGTGGATGGTACAACCGAAAGGTGGAAGTGGCCCTTGGTTCACAGTTTCTACCTCTCACCAAGAGTTTCCACAAGTCCACATTTTTTCCCTCTCCGCTTACCTCCGCTCTTTGGAGGAGGATATGCTGGCCCTCCCCATGCCCCTGGTCACGACGCGACTCAGCCTTTTACGAAAGCTGCTCCCCACAAACTGACGATTGGAAAACAGGTGCCCTGCCTTCTACCCCCGTGCCATCCGTTCAAAGGCACTTGGCCGCCGCCTTTCCTTCCAGGCGCCGACCACCCTCTGCACGTTCTCGCCGGGCGGGTCGGTCGAGCCGATCTCCAGGTCGTACTCCCCGAAGGTGTGAACGGTCTCGTAGTCGCGCCGGGTGTCGCCTACACGGCGGTCCCCCCGGGCGAGTTCGCGCCGCTCCAGTTCGGGCAAGGGGCAGTGCAGGCCCACGAAGAACACGTCGAAGGGCGCGAGCAATTCCAACAGGCGATTCATCTGCCCGCGCGACTCGACGATGTAGTCCACCAGCAGGTTATTCCCCGCCGAGAGCAGCGCGGGAAGGCAGCGGAAGAAGCCCTCGAACACCTGCGGGCGCAGGGTGGCCCAGGCGAAGGGGCCGCTCTCGCCGAGTCTTCTCGGCAGCACCCCGGGGCCGAACAGGAAGACATCCGGCGAGAAGTGCAAGAAGGGCTCGTCCAGCGCGTCTTGCAGGGCCCGGCAGAGGGTGGACTTGCCCGCGCTGGAGGCCCCATTGACGAGGATGAGGTGACCTGGCGACATTCGCCCTCCCGATCCCGAGAGAATCGCGCAGTTCGTCCGGCCCGGCAAGGGGCACGCAACCCCGGCTCCTGCACCTAAGCTTGGAGGGAAGATGCAGCTTCCCGTTCCACCCCCCAGAGGCCGCCCGTGATCCTGAGCATCGACATGGGGGCGAGCGGCACGAAGTGGGCGCTGTACGGCGCGGAAGGCACGGCGCTCGCCGGTGGCCGCCTGCGCCCCCTGACGGGCCACCTCGCCTCCCCGGAGGCCCGTCGGGCGATGGTCGCGGGCCTGGCCGACCTGCGCGCCGCCCTGCCGACCGGGCCGTCCGCCGTCGTGGCCGGGGTGACCGGCCTCCAGACCGAGTACCAGCCCTGGCTGGGGCAGGAGCTGGGAACCCTCTTTCGCCTCCCCCCCGAACGGCTCCTCGTGACCGACGACCTGCACCTCGCCTACGCGGCCCACTTCGCGCCGGGGGCGGGCACGCTCGTGTATGCCGGGACGGGCGCCGTCGCCTACCACCGCACCGAGGGGGGGGAGGTCGTGCGCGCGGGCGGCTACGGCTACCTGATCGACGACCTGGGGGGGGCTTTCTGGCAGGGGCAGGTGGGCTTACGGCGGGTGCTGCGCCAGCGCGAGGCGGGGCAGCCCGAGACCCGGCTCGCCCGGCACGTCTTCGGGGCGCTCGGCACCCGCGAGTGGGGGGATATCCGCTCGCTGATCTACGGCGAGGGCCGCGCCGCCGTCGCCCGCCTCGCCCCCGCCGTGTACGAGGCCGCCCGGCAAGAGGACCCCGACGCCCTCGCCATCCAGCGCCGCGCGGGGCAGGAACTCGCCCGGCTGGCCGAGGTCGTGCTGGGCCGCACCGGGCGACCCACCCTCGCCACGGCGGGAGGGGCCTTCAATTCCCTCGTGCGGGAGGCTTTCCACGCCGGGTTCGCGCCGGGCACCGTGACCGTCGTCCCCAGCGTGCCACCCGTCTCCGGCGGCTTCACCCTGGGCCTGCCGCTGCTCGCCCCGCGCCCCTGACCCTCACAGCGGAGCGAGCAACCGCGATCAGATCACGGCCCGCGCCTCACGCAGCAGCTCGGAAAGGCGGCTGAGACAGCGGCTGTACTTCTTGGCGTAGGCGCCGTGGCGGTACGTCTCGCTGAAGAGGCTCCCGAGCGGCGCCCCCGTGAAGGCGGCGGGCAGGCCGAGGTCGTAGAGCTTGTCGACGAAGTGCACGAAACGCAGGGCGACGTTCTGGTCGGGCATGGGGGCGAGGTCGGTCACGCCGAGGGCGCCCACCCCCGCGAGCAGCTTGGCGAAGCGGCTGGGGTGCACGTCGAGCAGATGCCGGTTGAGGTCCCGGTGCGAGACGAGGGCGAGGGTGGCCCCGGGCTGCCGCGCCCGCCACGCCTGGAACTCGCCGGGGGTGAGGAGACCCTCGGGGGCCGTGCCGCGCTGGCGGTAGTCGGGGCCGTCCACCCGGTGCGTCTCGAAGCGGTCGGCGATGCCCTGAATCTGGCGCTGGAAGTCGGCGGCGTTGAAACGGCCCTGCCCCAGCGCGCCGGGCTCGGTGTTGCTCGTGGCGACCACGCTCGTGCCCCCCGGCATAAGCTGGCCCAGGAAGGTGTTCGCCATGTGCGTGTTGCCGGGATCGTCGAGCTCGAACTCGTCGATCAGCAGCAGGTCGTGCCCCCCGAAGGCCTCGACCGCCCGGCCCATCCCCAGCGACCCGATCACGTACATCAGGTCCTGAAAGCTCATCAGGGCGCGTCTGCCCTCGGCGGCGTGGTAGGCGCTGGCGAGCAGGTGCGTCTTCCCCACCCCGAAGCCCCCGTCGAGGTAGATGCCCCGCCCCTCGGGCTTGGCGCGGCGGAAGAGGCGAAAGCCCCCGGGCCGCACCTGCGCCCCCTTGAGGAAGGCCTGAAGGCTCGCCCGCGCCTCCGCCTGGCTGGGGTACTCGGGGTTGGGGCGGAAGGTCTCGAAGCGCACGTCCTGAAAGCGGGCGCTGGGAGCCAGCCCGGCGGTGAGTTCCTCGGGCGTGAGGGTGGGTTTGCGGGCGAGGAGGTCGATCACGGGGCAGGGTCTCTCCGGGCGCGGGGGGACGAGAAGGCTGGACGCTGGCCGCTGACGGCCCCTAGCGGTGAATCTCCAGCTCCACCTTCACGTTGCCGCGCCGGGTCTCGTTCACCACGCGCTTGAAGTCGATCCGCCCGATCCCGTCGGCGCTGAGGCTGTCGCCCTCCCGGATCTCGGTGCTCGCGCGGGCGACCTGCCCGTTGAGCCTCACCTTGCCGCCGTCGATGCCCTGCTGGAAGTAGGCGCGGCTCACCCCGAAGCCCTTGGCGCCCACCACGTCCACCCGCATGGAGGGGACGACGACCTCGCGGGTCTTGCTGCCGCGCCCCGCCGTCTCGCCGACCTCCTCGACCTCGACCTCACGGCCCCCCAGCTCGGTCAGGGCGGCGAGGGTCTGGGCCGCCTTGCCCGTCGCGGCGACCAGGAAAGAACCGCTGCGTTCCTCGCGCAGGTCGCCGAGCTGGTCTTCCGGCAGTTCGAGTCGGCGCAGGTGCACGGCGAAGTCCTGGAGGTCCCAGGGGGGACCGCCCTCGCCCGGGGTGAGGCGCAAGACGGTCACGCCCGAGTCCACCTCGGGGATGTGGGCGGGATGGAGGGTCAGGATCACCCGGCGGGCGTCGGGGAAGCCGCCCCCGATGACGTACCTCACCTCGTCGTCTTGGAGCAGTCGGCGGTCGAGGTCGTCGCCGTCGAGGAAGGGGGTGCGCACCACGCGCCCGCCGCGCGCCTGCGCCACCAGGGTGGGGAGCTTTGGCTTCATGGGGGGCAGGATAGCGTCGCAGGGAAGGGGGGCGGTGCGCGGGACGCAGGACGCGGGCTCTCACCCGCCTCCCGCGCGCCGCGTCCCGCTCCCCCGCTCTACACTGGCCCCCATGCAGATCGCTGACCCGCTCGGGGTGCCCGGGGCCCCGCTGGAGACGTTGCAGGCCGTCCTCACGCACCTGGAGGGGGCCAACCTGACGGGCGGGCGGCTGATCCTGGTCCGGGACCGTCAGGGAGACCGGGGGGACGCGCGCTACGGCGCCGTGGTGACCCTGGGGAATCACGCGGTCGTGACCGTCCCCGCCTTCGGGCCGCACTACGGACGGGCGGGCGCGCAGGCCCTCGCCGAACTGACCCGCTGGGCGGGCGAGCGGGGCATGCCGGTGCGCGAGGCGGCGGTCAATCCGGCGGACCTCACGCGCATCCTCGGCGAGCCGGACCCGGGCGAGGTCCTGCGCGTGATCGCCGCGAGCAACCCCAGCGACCCCGCGATATACACCGCCCTGCCCCCCCGGCGCCCCGACGAGGACGACTGGGAGGCGTAGCCGGGTCTCCTCCACCCCACCCCCCACCTCCATGAAGGGTGGGGGGTTTTTGGCGCTGGAGGCGGGTTTTTCTCCTTGGGGATGGGCTTTGCACGGGGAACGTAAGAGTCGGCGTGGCACGCTGCGGGCACGACGAGCGGGGGGACGCCGCCAGGCCGCGCGCCCTCCGGACCTGCCCCATCCCACGCCCAGGAGACCCCACCCCTTCCCATGAACATGTCCAGCCACACCCGTCCGGCCCCGACCCCGACCCTTCACACCGCCCTGCGCGAGGTGCTGCGCCTGTACGCGCCCGGCGCGACGCTGCTCACGGCGCTGGAGGGCGAGGTGCTGCGCGTGGGGGCGCAGGGGGTTGAGCGCGAGGACGGCGCGGAACTCGTGCCGCCCGACGCCTGGCTGGAGGGGGGCGAGCTGACGTGGCTCACGCGGGGGGGCACCCTGCTGGGCCTGATGTGGTGCGAGGGGGCGGCGCCGCCCGCGGACGTGGCCGACCTCCTGACGCTGCTGCTGGGAGCGGCGCGCGGGGACGGGGACGGGCGCGAGGCCGACGTGCTCGTCACCCAGTTCCCGCTGCCCGCCGCGTGGCTGCGCGCCGACCTCACCTTCCGGCAGGTGAGCCGCCCCTTCCTCGAACTCCTCGGCCTGAGCGACGCGCAGGTGCTGGGGCGCGCCCTGGGGGAGTTGCTGCCGGGGATGCCCGCCCTCGCCTCGGGGCTCGCGCAGGCGGCGGCGGGCCGCACGGTGTGCCTCCCCGACGAGCCTTTGCCGGTGACGCCGGGCGCCCCGGCGGGGGGCGGGCCCGTGTGGGTGCGCGGCGAGGCGCGGCCCTCCTTCGGCGGGGCGGGGGCGGGGGTGCTGTGGACCCTGCGCGACGTGACCGCCGAACACCGCCAGGCGGAGCTGCTCGAAGCCCTGCTGGGCGGCCACACCACCTCCGCCGCGCTCCTGACAGCCGCGGGCACGGTGCTCCACGCGAGCCCCGGCTGGCACGACCTGCTGCCCGGCGCGGCCCTGCCCGGGTCGCCGCTGTGGGCGTGCTTCCCGGACACCTCCCCCGAGACGCTGCAAGACCTCGTGCGCGAGGCGGCGCAGGGGGCCTCCGCCCGGGCGCGGGTGCCCCTGGGGGCGGGGGGCAGCGTCACCCTCAGCGTGCGGCAGGTCACGGCCCGCGAGGGCGCCGC
>NZ_PNOR01000046.1 GCF_002869765.1 Deinococcus planocerae
CGGGACAGCGAGGAGCGCATCTGCCAAAATACGAGCGCGCTCCCCGCGAAGCTTGAGGTTCCACACACCCTCTTTCTCGCCCCTGGGAGCGCTTTTTCGCTACCTATTCAGGTGCAAGTTCTGAGTTCATCGCCTCATCCATGATCAGGGCGCCGATCTTGAACTGTCCGGGCGTGGCTTCGGAGCCGGGTTTGGCCTCGATCCCGCCGCTGCAATGACGGCCCGAGAAGGTGAAGGCGTGGGCGTCGATCCCCTGCCGCGCGGCCCGGTCGAGGGTCTGGGCGTAGGCGGGGGTGAGCAGCAGCGCGAGGGCAAGCGGCAGAAGGCTTCTGGCAGGCATGGGGCGACTGTAGAGGGCGGGTCTGTCGTCTCCCCGGGCAGATGAGCGGCGTTGGGGGTACACCCCCACCACTTCCTCAAGGTGCCGTCTACAGCCCCAGCCAGTCCTCCCCCACTTCCTCCACGCTCTGCCCCACCTCCTCGGCCACCTCGTCGCGGCGGGTGGCCCAGGCAGGGAAGGGATAGCTCACCAGCACTGGGTTGGGCACGTCGGGCTGCGAGACGAGCATGGTCCCCGGCTGGAGGATGCCTGCCCGCGCCCGGAAGCTCTGCGGCAGGAAGCGGTACTCGGGCCGCTCGGCCTCCGCGAGGTCGAGGCGCCCCACCACCCGGATCGCCGCGTTCGACACGATGCGCCGCTCGACCTCCGAGGCGGTCTGCTGGGCGCCGATCAGGATGATCCCGAGCGAGCGGCCCCGCTCGGCGATCTCCAGCAACACGTCCTTGATGGGGCTGCCCTCGTCGCGCGGGGCGTACTTGTTCAGCTCGTCCAGCACCACGAAGACGGTGTTCTGCCGCCCGTACTTCTCCTTGTGCTCGAACACCTCGCGCAGCAGCACGCCCACCACGAACATCTGCGCCGGGCCGGAGAGGTTGTGGATGTCCACCACGCTCAGTTGCGCCCCGCCGAGCAAATTGGGACGGTACTGCCGCGCCTGCGCCTCGCTGAGGTCGCCGCGCACGAGAGGCGAGAGATGTTTTTGAACGCCACGCAACCGCCGCACGAAGGCGCGCAGGGTGCCCGGCGACTGCTTGAGCACCCACTTCGGATCGCCCTCGCCGTCCCCCTCCTCCAGCAGCTTGTATTCGATGTAGGAGAGGAGCTGGTCGAAGGTCTCCAGCCGCGTCTTGCCCAGCGCGTCGAAGGTGATGCCGTCAGGCAGCTCTCCGTCTCCCTCGGGCTCCCAGTCGGAGACGAGCAGGGCGGCTCCCTCCCCCTCGGCGGCGAGGCGGGCGAGCTTTTCCTCGATGTTGCCGATCACGAAACCCAGGTTCAGGCTCGCGCCCGCGTCCGAGAAGACGTAGGGCAGCATCCGCCGCTCGCAGAACTCGCGCAGGGTGAAGACGAAGGGGGTCACGCCCTGCGCCCGCTGGTCGGTGTGGGGCACGATGGCATTATTTGAAGAACCGGGGCGAGGCGGCGCGAGGAACTGCGTGTCCCGGAAGGGGGACATGGGCAGCCCCATCAGCGTGTAACGGTCGGCGCTCAGGCCCTTGGCGACCTGGGCCTCGGCCTCGCGCTCCTGCACCCTGCCGTTGGGCTGGTCGAGGAAGAGGAGGTCCTCGCCCTTCACGTTGAAGATGATCGCCTTGCCGCCCGCCGTCCCCGCCGTGTGACCGCCGCCCGCCCGCGCCACCCGGTCCATCACGCCGCTGCGGAAGATGGAGTGCAGGAGGAAGAGGGCGTAACTCGTCTTCGTCGCCACGCCCGAGATGCCGCTGATGTTGATGTGGCCGCCACTCTCGCCGTTGACGAAGCGGAAGTTCAGCGGTAACGGTTGTCCATCCGCGAGGAGGCCCGCCGGGAAGGCCGCCTCCTTCATCTTGTCGGCGCTGAGGGCCATGTCGAGGTCCGAGCCGTGCGCGTGCCGCACCTCGTCGCCGGGCTGGGGCGGGATGAAATGCTCGGGGTCCACCCGCGTGACGAGCACCCGTGCCGCGTAGCTCACCGAGGCGGGCAGCACCCCCGCCACCACGTCCTCCACGTCCGACTCGAAGGTCACGCCCTCATGCCGCTTGCGGACGTTATCGACCAGGCCGTAGAAGCGCACCTCCCGCCCGTCCGGCTTCATGGTCCGCACGACGACGAGATCATCAAGGCCCACACTCGCCCCCGGCGCCACCGCGAACCAGAAGACGGTGGGCGTCACGTCCTCGGTGCCGAGCACGCGGCCCAGGCGCTCGCCGTCCTCCCCGAACGTCACGCGACCACCCCGAGTTCTCTGGCAATATGAGCCCTTAAACGTCGGGTCACGAGGTCGGCGCTGCCCATCGCGCGGGTCATGGCGCTTTCTAACGCAGCGGTCGGGATCAGGTTCTGCGGGGCGCGGGGGTCCTTGTGCGCCCGGCTGGCGAGGCGGCACAGGAGATTGCCGCTGACGTTCGCCACCTCGCGCACGATGGGGGGCAGGAAGTCGGGCTCGTCGGGGGCGTACATCTCCAGCCGCATCACGCCGGACATGGGGTGCTGGTAGAAGGCCGCCTCGCACAGCCGGACGTACCAGATGAAGCGGGTATACGGGCTGTTGGCGTATTTCATGTGCAGAATCGGGGTCCGCTCGCCGGGCCGCAGTTCCGAGAGCAGCGAGGCCCGGTCGGCGGGCAGGTACTGGGTCTGCATCGTCTTCACGCAGCCGACGACGGCGCCGCCGAGGTTCTTGGAGCGCAACGAGCCGTCCTGAATCGTCAGCGAGGTCAGGGCCTCCCGGTCGTCCTCCTCGGAGAAAGGCACCGCCGACGCCAGGCCGTGCGAGAGGTTCTGCTCCTCCGCTAGCATGACCTGTTGCAGCTTGTGGAGCGGCGCGAGGGGATCGGCGCTCTCGGTGACGATGGGGGTGTATTGCAGCGTCCCCGTGTGCGGGTCGCGCGGCGAGAGGCGGTAGGGGTCCACCCGCAGCCCCGGCGCGTGGGCGAGGAGGCGCCGGGCCTTCACGTCGGTCAACTCGGCCTGCCGCGAACCGTGCGGGCACATCCGCACCGCCCCCACCACGTAGGCCCCGAAACCGCCCATGCCCGCCTCGCCCGCCTCGTCCTCGATGAAGACGCGCGACTCCATCCGGCGCTTGCCGTCCACGACGTAGACCGTGTGCAGCCGCGCGGGCACGGGTTTGGCCGCTACCGCCGCCCAGCGCGGGGTCTCGATGTCGATCAGGTCCCCCTCGAAGTGTTGCAGGCCGAGTTGCCCGCCCTCGATGTCCACCGGCCAGGGGTCAAGGCGAATGCGCATGGGGGGCATTCTACGGTCGGGGTCGTGGACCGTGGAGCGTAGATCGTAGGGAAAGGCGGTTCCTCTACGCTCCAAAAGAAAAGCGCCCGGCTCCCATCACCGGACGCCCGCCGTTCCCCCCGTTCTCAGCCGTGATACCCGCTCAGCTCGCGCAGCCGCGCCTCGTCGGTCAGGGTCAGGCAGCGGTAGGCGGGGGTGAGCAGCCCGTCGTCGCGCATCTCGCCGATGAGTTTGGACACGCTCTCACGGGTGGCGCCGGTACCCTCAGCGATCAGTTCGTGCGTGGCCCGGACGTAGCGCAGGCCGCCCTCGTGGACGCCGCCCAGGCTGGAGTCGGCGAGGCTCAGCAGGTAGCGGGCGATGCGCTCGCGCAGTTCACCGTCCTGGATGTGCACGCCGTCGTTCATCACCCGCTGGAGCTGGGCGCTGAGGCTGCGGGTGACCTCCCACAACTCGGCGGCACTGAGGTGCTGGATGTGAATGGGGGTGAGCGCGGCGTCGGTCAGGGCGATCATCTGGTGGCTGCGCGGCAGACCGTGCAGGGTCTCCTCGCCGAAGATGTCGCCGGGCAGCACGTGGCGCACGGTGAGGTTGCGGCCCTGGGGCGTCAGGCGCACCGCGCGCAGCAGGCCGCTGTCGAGCCGGTAGAGGGTGGGGGCCGGGTCGCCCGCGTAGTACAGCGTGTCGCCACGGCGCAGGGGCCTGCTGCGAAGGTCGGAACTGACCGAGGGGGTGCTGTACAACGTCATGGCTCACTCCTTGAAACAGGGCAGGTCGGCGAGGCGGCAGGCGGCGAGATCCCGAAACGCCCGGACTGTACAAGGTTTGTCCAACCTTTGAAGGTTCAGGTCGAACATTATGAAGTCCTTTATAAGGCGGGGGAGTCGGAGGCGCTCACGGAGGCAGCGCCGGGACCGCGTGAGCAAGGGGCTTTCCCCTTTCTTCGTTTGACGTTGACCTACTTAAGTCTATTGAGGGAGCGCCGTGCCCTCACCGTTCCTTCATGCCCCAACGATTGGGACGCAAGGCAGGCGGGGCTCCGGGCAGCCAGGCCGCTTAACCGAACACCTCCAGGCCGTCGAGCACGACGCTGGCGTGGGCCTCGACGGTGAGGGCGTGGTCGCGGTTGTAGCCGCCCGCCATCATGGTCACGACGGGAAGGTCCGCCCCCCGCGCCCAGGTCAGCACGGCCTGGTTGCGCTCGCGCACGCCGTCCAGCGTCAAGGAGAAGCGCCCGAAGCGGTCCCCGGCGAGCACGTCCGCCCCCGCGAGGTAGAGCAGGAGGTCAGGGCGGAAGGCGTCCAGCGCAGGGAGGACCGACTCCCGCAACACCCGCAGGTACTCGGCGTCGGTCACCCCGTCGGGCAGGCCGAGGTCGAGGCTGCTTGTCTCCTTGCGAAAGGGGTAGTTACGCTCGCCGTGGACGCTGAGGGTGAAGGCCCGCTCTTCCCCGGCGAGGAGGGCCGCCGTGCCGTTGCCCTGGTGCACGTCGAGGTCGAGGACGGCGACCCGCTTCGCCCACCCCTCGTCGAGCACGAGGCGGGTGAGGATGGCGGCGTCGTTGACGAGACAAAACCCCTCGGCGCGGTCGGCGAAGGCGTGGTGGGTGCCGCCCGCGAGGTTGGCCCCCCAGCCGCACTCCAGCGCGTCGTGCAGGGCCGCGAGGCTGCCGCCCGCCGCCCGCCGCGCCCGCTCGACCACCCCGGGGCTCCACGGCAGCCCGAAGGCGCGCTGCTCGGCGGCGCTGACCTCCCCCCGCCGCCAGCGCCGCAGCCACGCCGGGTCGTGGACCCGGGCGGCGTCGGCCCAGCGCAGGGCGGGCGTCTCCAGCACGGGGAGGAGTCCGAAGAGGCGGTCCCGGACGCCCGCGTACTTGTACGCCGGGAAACGGTGGCCTTCCGGCAGCGGGAAGGTGTACGAGGCGGGGGTGTAGGCCCGGAAGGGGTGGGAGAAGGCGGGGGCGGAGACGGGAACGGTCACCCCGGCAGTCTCAGCCAGAGGGGACGCGGATGCAGGGCCACCCGCCACTTTGTCCGACCTTTGTTCAAGGTCGTGTCTGTTCTGCTCCCCGCCGTCACACGTCCAGCCGAGCGGGCGGGGTGTGGGAAGCCCGCTGCTTTACTCTGTGCCCGATGACGAGCCCCGCCCAACTCCCCTCCATCGTGAGCGCCGGGGAGGCGCTGACCGACCTCGTGACCGCCGGAGAGAACCGCTGGGTGGCCCATCCCGGCGGGGCCGGGTGGAACGTCGCGCGGGCCTGCGCGCGGCTGGGGCTCTCCAGCGCCTTCGCGGGCGCGGTCGGGCAGGACAACTTCGGGGACGACCTCACGGCGGCGAGCGAGGCGGCGGGGCTCGACTTGCGTTTCCTCCAGCGGGTGCCCGCGCCCACCCTGCTCGCGGTGGTGTACCGGCTCACGCCACCCGCCTACCGCTTCCTGGGCGAGAACAGCGCCGACCTGCACTTCGACCCCACCCGGTTGCCCGAAGGGTGGTTGGCCTCGGCCCGCTGGCTGCATGTCGGCGGCATCAGCCTGAGCCGCTGGCCTCTGGCGGACACGCTGCTCGGCGTCATCCAATCGGCGAAGGCCGCGGGGGTGAGGGTCAGCTTCGACCCCAACGCGCGCATCACCCACCGTCACCCGGATTACCCGGCGGTCTTCCGGCGCGTCGCGGGGCTGAGCGACCTGATGAAGCTCAGCGACGAGGACCTCGCCTTCTTCTTCCCGGGGAAGTCGGAGGACGACGCCCTGCGGGAGTTGCGCGGCATGAACGCCCGCCGCCCCATCGTGATCACGCGCGGGGCGCAGGGGGCGACCCTCTACCAGCCCGCCGGACGTGCCGACCTCCCCGCCGCGCCCGTCACGGTGGCGGACACGGTGGGGGCCGGAGACGCCCTGTGCGCGGGGTTGCTCGTGAGCGCGACCGAGCGACCGGACGCGCTGTGGACCGAACACCTGCGAATGGGCCTGCGCGCCGCCGCCGCCGCCTGCGCCCGCCCCGGGGCCTACGCCCCCACCCGTGAGGACCTGGAGGCGGTGGCGCTGCCGGGGTGACGAAGGAGGTTCAGCCCGGGCACAGTCCCCGGCGCAAGGACTCCACGCGGAGGTTGGGCTGCCGCCGCAGTTCGGTGACGTACCCGGGGCGGCGGATACCCGTCTCGCGCAGCAGGCGACCCCGCGCGTCGTACTCGGCGGCGAGGTTGTACCGCACGCCGGAAGGACCCGAGGCGCGGCCAGTCGCGTAGCGCAGCCTTCCGGCGGCGTCGTAGTACCCCGTGAACTGCACGTGATTGCCCAGCACGGCGCGGCGATACCGCACGATGCGCGGCGTGTTCCGCACGTCGGCGAGCACCGTCAGGCGCACCCGGCCCGCGCGGTCGGCGCAGCGCCGGGAAACCCGCAGCGGATGGAGCAGGCCCGTGCGCTCCAGAAGCCGCACCTGCGCCGTCTCCCGGGCGACGAGCACCCGCGCCTGCTGGAGGGCCGTGGTCTGCCGGGGAAGCGTCTGGGCCGAGGCAGGCGGGAGGGCAGCGACGAGCAGCAAGGGAGCGAGGGTCGCGGCCAGGCTGCGGGGATTCATTCCTCCTTTTACCCGATGGAAGGAGCGCTGTGGTGCGTCCCGCTTTCAATCTCACGGCGTCAGCGGCATTCCGCGCTGCCGTTCCCGGAGCAGCCGCAAGACCTCCCGCGCCGAGGTCAGGATCGGCGTGCCCGGCCCGAAGATGCCCGCCACCCCCGCCGCCCTCAAGGCCGCGTAATCCTGCTGGGGAATCACCCCGCCCGCGATCACGAGGATGTCGTCCGCCCCCTGCGCCCGCAGCGCACCGATCAGAGCCGGAATGAGCGTTCCGTGTCCTGCCGCCTGGCTGCTCACGCCGATGACGTGCACGTCGTTCTCGACCGCCTGCCGCGCCGCCTCCTCGGGCGTCTGGAAGAGGGGACCCACGTCCACGTCGAAGCCGAGGTCCGCGAAGCCCGTGGCGATCACCTTGGCCCCCCGGTCGTGACCGTCCTGCCCCATCTTCACGACGAGCATCCGGGGACGGCGGCCCTCGGCGGCGGCGAAGTCCTCGATCTCGTTTTGCAGGGCCGCGAAGCCCTCGTCCCCCGAGTAGCCCTGCGCGTAGACGCCGCTCAAGGTCCGCACCTCGGCCTGGTGGCGGCCCCACACGCTCTCCAGCGCGGCGCTCACCTCACCCACCGTCGCCCGGGCACGCATGGCCTCGATGCTCAGGGCGAGGAGGTTGCCCTCTCCCGTCCGGGCGCACTCGGTCAGGGCGGCGAGGGCGCGGTCTACGGCGGCCTGATCTCGGCCCGCCCGCACCGTCTCCAGGCGGCGGATCTGGCCCTCACGCACGGAGGCGTTGTCGATGTTCAGCACGTCCACGTGCGTCTCAACCTCGGGGCGGTACTTGTTGACCCCCACGATCACGTCCTCGCCCCGGTCGATGCGGGCCTGTTTGCGCGCCGCCGACTCCTCGATCCGGAGCTTGGGCGTGCCCGACTCCACCGCCTTCGCCATGCCGCCCAGGCCCTCGACCTCCGCAATGAGCTTGCGGGCCTCCTCCGCGAGGTCGGCGGTCAGGCGCTCCATCAGGTACGAGCCGCCCCAGGGGTCGATGACGTGGGGGATGCCCGTCTCCTCCTGAATGACGAGCTGCGTGTTGCGCGCGATGCGGGCCGAGAAGTCGGTCGGCAGCCCAATCGCCTCGTCGAAGGCGTTCGTGTGCAGGCTCTGGGTGCCGCCGAAGACTGCCGCCATCGCCTCGATCGCCGTCCGCACCACGTTGTTGTACGGGTCCTGCTCGGTGAGCGACCAGCCCGAGGTCTGGCAGTGGGTCCGCAGGGCGCGGCTCATCGGGTTTTTGGGGTTGAACTGCCCCATGAGTTCCGACCACAGCAGCCGGGCCGCCCGCAGCTTGGCGACCTCGGTGTAGAAGTTCATCCCGATGGCGAAGAAGAAGCTCAGCCGCGGCGCGAACTCGTCGATGTCGAGCCCCTTGGCGAGTGCGGCCCGCACGTACTCCAGCCCGTCCGCGAGGGTGTAGGCGAGTTCGAGGGCGGCGTTCGCCCCCGCCTCCTGAAGGTGATACCCGCTGATCGAGATCGAGTTGAAGCGGGGCATCTCCCGCGCCGTGAACTCGATGATGTCGGCGACGACGCGCATACTTGGCCCGGGCGGGTAGATGTACGTGTTCCGCACCATGAACTCTTTGAGAATGTCGTTCTGGATGGTGCCGGAGAGCTGGTCGAGCGTCGCCCCCTGCTCCTGCCCCGCCACGACGTACCCGGCCAGGATCGGCAGGACCGCCCCGTTCATGGTCATGGAGACGGACATCTCGGAAAGGGGGATGCCGTCGAACAGGACCTTCATGTCCTCGACCGAATCAATCGCCACGCCCGCCTTGCCCACGTCCCCCACCACGCGCGGGTGGTCGGAGTCGTAGCCCCGGTGGGTGGCAAGGTCGAACGCCACGGACAGGCCCTTTTGCCCGGCGGCGAGGTTGCGGCGGTAGAAGGCGTTGCTCTCTTCGGCGGTGGAAAAGCCCGCGTACTGGCGGATCGTCCAGGGCCGCGCCGCGTACATGGTGGCGCGAGGTCCCCGGACAAAGGGCGGCAGGCCGGGCAGCCCGGGGTCGAGGCCCTCCACATCGGCGGCGGTGTAGAGGGCCTGGAGGGTCAGCCCCTCGGGGGTGGGGCGGTTCAAGGTCTCGGGGTCCGCGCCGCGCAGGTCCTTGCGGGCGAGGGCCTTCCAGGCAGACAGGTCGTGCGGTGCGGTCATGGGGCCTCCGTGGGTGTTGGAGCCATGATGCCACGCACGGGGCAAACGGGCGTTCGGTGAATGGGGATGCGGGACGACCCTCCCGGGTGCTCAGGCCGGACGGGGAACCCACACCGGGTGCGCCGACCTCGCCAGCACACATTTCTCTCATCCTCGCCCCAACCCTTTAGAATGTGGGGCGTGACTGCCTCTTCCCAGTTTTCGGCCCGCGCGGGAGGCGTCAAGCTCGCTCCCAGCCTGCTCGCCTGCGACTTCACCCGGCTCGGCGAGGAGCTGGCGAACATCGCCGGGGCCGACTACGCGCACGTGGACGTGATGGACGGGCTGTTCGTGCCCAACATCTCCTTCGGGCTGCCCATTTTGAGCGCGGCGCGGCGGGCGACCAGCCTCTTCCTCGACGTTCACCTGATGATCGAGCGCCCCGAGCGTTACCTGCGCGACTTCGCGGAGGCGGGGGCCGACGGCCTGACCGTCCACGTCGAGGCGACCCCACACATTCACCGCGCCGTGCAGAACATCCGCGAACTCGGCAAACGGGCGGGCGTGACCCTGAATCCCGGCACGCCGCTGGAGGCCGTGCGCCCGGTCCTCGGGGACGTGGACCTCGTGCTCGTGATGAGCGTGAATCCCGGCTTCGGGGGGCAGAAGTTCATCCCGGAGAGCGTCGAGCGCATTCGGACCCTGCGGCGCTGGCTGGACGAGATAGGCAGCGGGGCCGAGCTGGAGGTGGACGGCGGGGTTACGCCCGAGAACGCCCGTCTGCTCGCGGACGCGGGGGCGACCGTCCTGGTGGCGGGCAGCAGCGTCTTCGGGCCGAGCGGGGCGGCAGCGGGGCTGCGAAGACTGCGGGAGGCGCTGTCGTGATACGGATTCTGCTGCGTTTCGGACTTCCCAGGAAATCGCCGGAAAGTCCTCCACTCCTCAGAACCCGTCCTTGCTCCTTCTCCCTTCGGTCGGGAACTATCCGTGAAAAGATACGGGTAGTTCCGGAGGTCCTATGAGGCTGCGGGTGGACCTCCTGCCGCACGGCAATTACCCGGACGTGGTGCTCGTGGTGGACGTGCTGCGGGCCACGACGACCGCCGTGCCGTACCTCGAACGCGGGGCGGACGCGTTGCTCCTGACCGCCACGCCGGAGGTCGCGCTGAGCCTGCGGGAGAGCAGTCCCGGCGTCCTCCTCGGCGGGGAGCGGGGCGGGCTGCCCATCCCCGGCTTCGACTTCGGCATCAGCCCGGTCGAGGCCGCGGCGCAGAACTTCACGGGCAAGACGGTGGTGATGAACACGACGAACGGCACCGGGGCCGCGCACGTCGCCGCCGAGACGGGGAAGCACGTCCTGCTCGCCGCCCTCACGAACGCCCACGCCGCCTCCCGCCGAGCCCGCGCGCTCGCCACCGAGGAGATCGCCATCGTCTGCGCGGGGACGGACGGGCGGGTCGGGCTGGAGGACGTCTACGCCGCCGGGGTGATGGCCGAGTACCTGCTGGCGATGGGCGGCTTTTCCGTCGACGACGGCACCCGCATCGCCCTGACGGTGAGGCGCAACGCGGGCAATCCCATCGAGGCCCTGTCGAGCAGCGGGCACGGGCAGGCGCTCGCCGGGCTGGGGCTGGGGGACGACGTGCGGCACGCCGCCCAGGTCAGCACGAGCACGCTGGTGCCGGTGTTGAGCCAGGGTGCGGGCACGCCTGGAACGCTGCGCTTCGTGGCGGGGTGAGGGGCGGTCCCCGTAACGGTGTCCCCCGCCCCCACCCGTTACCCTGTCCCCCATGACCGTCTCCGACTTCCAGCTTCCCGCCGTGACGCCCGTGGAGGACATCGACTGGCGGGCCATCCCCAGCCCGGCCTTCGTCCTCGACGAGTCACGGCTGCGGCGCAACCTCGCCCTGATCTCGCACGTGCAGCGCGAGAGCGGCGCGCAGATCATCCTCGCCTTCAAGGGCTTCGCCATGTGGAGCACCTTCCCCCTCCTGCGCGAGTACGGCATCACCGGGGCGACCGCGAGCAGCCTGAATGAGGCCATCCTCGCCCGCGAGGAGATGGGGGGCGAGGTCCACGTCTACGCCCCCGCCTACAGCGACGAGGACTTCCCCCGCGTCCTCGAACTCGCCGACCACCTCGTCTTCAACTCCTTTTCGCAGTGGGAGCGGTTCAAGCCCCAGGTCGAGGCCGCCCGCGCCGCCGGGAAGGAAGTGCACGTCGGCCTGCGCGTCAACCCCGAGTACGCGGAGGTCGAGACGGACCTCTATAACCCCGCCGGACCCTTCTCCCGCCTGGGCGTGACCCGGCGCGAGTTCCGCCCGGAGCTGCTGGACGGCATCGACGGGCTGCACTTCCACACCCTGTGCGAAAAGGACTCCGACACGCTGGAGCGCACGCTGGAGGTCGTGGAACGCAACTTCGGGGAGTTCCTGCCCCACATGAAGTGGGTGAACTTCGGCGGCGGGCACCTGATGACCCGGCAGGGGTACGACATCGACCGGCTGATCCGGGTGGTCCGCGCCTTCCGGCAGAAGTGGGGCGTCCACGTCCTGCTCGAACCCGGCAGCGCCTTCGCCTGGCAGACGGGGTGGCTGGTGAGCAGCGTGCTCGACGTGGTGCACAACGTCCGGGACATCGCCCTCCTCGACGTGTCCGTCAGCGCCCACATGCCCGACGTGCTGGAGATGCCCTACCGCCCGCGCATCCTGGGTGCCCGCGACCCCGGCGACGGGGAGGTCACCCACCGCGAGGCGAACGACTACGCGAGCGGCGACCACCCCTACCTCATCGGCGGCACGACCTGCCTCGCGGGCGACGTGGTGGGCGAGTACGTCTTCGACCACGAGCTGCGCGTGGGCGACCGGGTGGTCTTCGACGACATGATCCACTACACGATGGTGAAGACGACCTTCTTCAACGGGGTCAAGCACCCCGACATCGGCATCCTGCACACGGACGGGAGTTACGAGCAGGTCAAGACCTTCGGCTACGAGGAGTTCAAGGCCAAGCTGAGCTGAGCGTCACGCCGTCTCCGGCCCCGGTCCCTCCGCCTCGAACTCCGGGCGGGCCGACCGGGGCCGCTTGCCATCCACATCCGTGAACCCGTACTCCCCCGCGAGTTCCGCCGCGACAAGCACCTGTCCCGTGCGGTCGAGGACGCCAGGATCGGCGGCGAGGTGGGCGACGGCGCGGCCCAGGAACTGCGGCGACTCCGAGTTGGAGAGGTCGAAGGCCCCCTCGGCGAGCAGCACGCCCTCGGTGCGGACGAGGCCGGGGTAGAGCGACACGGCAGCGACCCGGTGGGGGCGCAGGTGGTTGGCGAAGGCCTCCACCATCCGGTCGTCCGCGTTCTTGGCGAGCAAGTAGGGGACGTTCTCGCTGCCCCGGTGCCGCTGCCCCGCGAAGAAGCTGATGTTGACGACGAGCCCCCGGGCCGCGATCAGGAGGGGCGCGGCGAGCGCGGTGGTGACGTAGTGCGCCCGCACCCCCGCTTCGAACATGTCGTTCCAGAGCGCGAGGGGTTGCTCCCAAAAAGGGGCCCCCCACGTCTGCCCGCGCTCGTCCCAGCGGTGCAGGCCCTCGTAGCCGCCCCAGACGTTGTTCACGAGCACGTCGAGGGAGCCGTGTTCTTCCCCAATCCGCTCGACTACCGCCCGGGTCTGGGCGTCGTCGCGGTGGTCGCACTGGACGGGGACGCCCTGTCCGCCGAGCGTCGTCACCTCCTCCGCCGTCTCCTCCAGGCTGCCCGCCAGGAAGGGCATCTCGGGGGGCGCCCGGCGAGGGTGCGGCCCGTCACGTACACCGTCGCCCCGGCCTCCCCCAGCCCCAGGGCCACCCCGCGCCCGACCCCCCGGCTGGCCCCGGTGACGAGGGCGACCCTTCCGCGAGGTGTAGACATAGGGCAACCTAGCAGCCGGGGCGGGACCCAAAAGAAACGTCCCGCCACTCCCGGCGGGGACGCTTCCTCTTCTGGCTGGTCGTGTCCACCGACCTGGGGCTTGGACCTGTGCGCCGGGGGCGGGGCTCACCGCCCACCCGCGCGCCGAAATTGTGACCCGGCCCGGAGCAGAACGCAGAAGGGGGAGAAGGTGGGGGCGCGGGAGGGTTCAGGCCGGGCGTGGGACGGGAAGGGGCTCCCGCCAGTCACGCCGGGCGCGGGGGATCGAAAGGGTAGAGGGTTCTGGAAAGAGAGGGTTTTCTGGTGGTGGGCGTCAGGCTACGCACCCAGGCTGACGGCGCTCTGACAGCGGGGCGTGAGAGCCCTCATCTCCCCTCTACCCCAGCCGCCCCGCCACCCACAGGGCGAGCGGCGCCACGGCGAGGGCCGGGAGCATACTGCCCACCCGCACCCGGCGGTCCTCCCAGCCCAGCCCGGCGAGCATCAGGTTCCAACTGATCCCGGCGATCACGAGCCCGCCCGTGCCGGTGACCATCAGAACGTAGGCGTTCGTCTTGAGCACACTCGGGTCCGCCCCGCCGAGGAGCCCGGAGGCAAACGCCCCCGCCGCGAGGCTCAGCCCCCCCTGGAGCAGGAACACCGTGATCACGCTGAAGCCCACCCCGATCCCGTACGCCCCCGCCAGGGCCAGCGAGGCGATGCCGTCGAGCGTACTCTTGAGGACGTAGGTGCTGCTGTCCCCCGTCAGGCCGTTCTGGAGCCCGCCCACCACCGTCATCGGTCCGACGCAGAACAGGAGGCTGGCGGCGACGAACCCTTCCGTGAAGCGCCCGCCGCCCTGAAAACGCCGCCTCAGCCGCTCGCCCAGCCGGGTCAGCCCCTCCTCGATGCCCAGCGCCTCGCCGATCACGGCCCCCAGCGCGAGGCTGACGAGCGCGAGGATCACGCCGGGAACGACCCCGCCCGTCACCCGGTTCAGGCTCCCCGCCATGTCGAGCCCGATGAAGAGGGTGACGAGGCCGAGCGTTTGCAGCAGGGTCCGCTGGGTGCGCTCGGGGAGCCGCCCGCCGAGCAGAAGGCCGAGTATGGTCCCCAGCAGGACGGCGACGACGTTGATCAGGGTGCCCGAGAGTTGCGCGAGGAGACTCATCGGCGCCCAGCCTAGGGCAAATGCATCGACGGGAGGCCGCCGCTGCCTGGCAAGCCTTCCGAGCTTCCGAGCGGAGTGGCAGAACAGAGGCGCAGCGCGAGGGGCGAAGAAGTGGGCGGCGCGCCATGGAAAGCACCGCCCCGGCCAGAGGTGGCGGAGCGGTGACCAGGAGGGGGCGAGCTGAGGTTACTGGCTGCGGTATTTCGGCGTGACGATCTGCTCGCGCGAGCCGAGGTCGAGGTGCTCGGCCACCGCCTGTGCGGTTGTCAGGCTGTAGCTGTCGGCGGCGGCGTAGTTCACCGCGTAGCCCATGTCCTGAAGGGAGCCGATGCTCAGGCGCGAGAGCGGGTTTTTCACGCCGCTGTTGAGGTAGCCCGTCATGAGTTCGTTGTTGAAGGTGGTCTCGCGCCAGTGGGCGCCCGCCGTGCCCGAACCGCCCTGGTTCTCGACGGGCACGGTGCTCAGCGTACCGCCGAAGGCGCGGTACTCGCGCACCCCGTTCGCCCCCGAGTACACCGGGTTGGTCGTGCCGACGCCGCTCACGAGGCCGAAGGTCCGCCACAGGCTCCCGATCCCCAGCGAGTGCCCGAGCTCGTGCACGGCGATGTCGGCGAGCTGGGAGCTGAACTGCCCGAGGTCGGCGGTGTCGAACACCAGGGTCGAGTAGGTCGTCAGGCCGCTCGACGACCGGATAGAGCACGGGCCGCTCTGGGCCAGGACGCCGCCGGGGCCGTCGATGCTCTTGTTGCCCGTGAAGACGAGGATGTCGTCGATGGTGCCCGAGAAGGCCGCGTTGCTCCCGCAGGCGTTCGCGGGGATGTTCGCCGTCACGCTCGGCAGGCCCTGGGTGATCACGCCCTGCCAGCGGCTCGCGGCGGCCTGCATCGCGCTGACCACGCTCGCGTCGCTCCCCGTGGCAAAGCGCAGGGTGATGTTGTACGCCTCGGTCGCCTGCTCGCCCAGCGGCCCGGCGCTCAGGTAAGGGTCGAGGGGCAGGGCGGCGACGCCGGGCAAGGCGGCACCCTCCTGCGCGGCGGTCGGCGCCCCCACCCCCGCCTCCGAGGGTTGGCTCCCGCACGAGGCAAGCAGGGCGGTCAGCGTCAGGGCGGCGGCGCTCAGGGTGAATCGGGACATGGAAGACCTCCGGAAAACAAGGGCGAGAGTTGCGGGCAACAGGACCCCGCCAGGACGAGAGCCCCCGGGAGGGGGCCCCGCCGGACGTTCGTGCAGACGAACCGTTGGAGGAGCAGGCGGAGCGTAGAGCCGAGGGTGTGAGCAGGGTGTGCGGGCTGTGAAGATCGCCACAAGGTAAGTGGGGGCGCGCCTGATGAAATTGGGGACGAAAGGCGGCCTGCCGGGAGAAAGAGCCGTCCCCCTTCCCCTTCGTCTGGCCGCGCTGACCCGCGGCGAACAGGGCGTCGCCTTCACCCTCCAGGCCCTCTCCGGTGTGGGGCTTGGAGCTCGGTGGGGGGCAGGCCCTCCCCTGATCCCCCCTTTAGGGTTGACGCACGGGTGACGCGGGGCGTGGTACCCTCCGGGCAAGTTGACCTGCCTGGCCCTGTTCCCGATTTGCCCGCCGCCCTCCAGCGCGGGTGGGCCGGGCGGCGGGGCCCGGCAAATCGAAGTGTCGTCGGGGCTGCCCTTGAGGTGGCCCCGCGTGCTTTTCGGAGGTTTCCCTTGACGCTCACCGAACAGTTCCAGACGCTCCCGAAGCTCCTGAAAGTCAGCGAGGTCGCCGACTTCACAGGCACCCACGAACGCACCGTCCGCCGCTGGATTCGGGATGGCCGCCTCGGCGCGGTCGAACACCCCAGCGGCCTGCGCGTGCCCCGGCGCTCGCTGTGGCGCTTCCTGGGTCTGGACCTCGGCCTGAGCGCCTGAACTCGCGTTCCGCGGGCCCCCCCGCCCGCCGTATGCTGGCCTCCATGTCGGTGGCCCCTCGCCCTCCCCACCCGGTGAATTCTGTGCTCCGTGAGCGGGCGTGAGTCTCCAAGCTCTGCGGGCGGCCCTCGACCGGGGTGACGACGCCGCCGCCCTCGGGGCCCTGGACACGCTCGGTTCCGCCGACCACGCCGGGGCCGCCCCGCTCGCGCTGCACCTGGGCAGGCCGTCGCTCGCCGTCCGTTGGGCGGGTGACCCCCTCACGCTGGCCGCCGCGTGGCTCCGCCTGGGTGATCCACGGGCCGCGCTCGGGGCGCTGCGGGGTCAGAAGGGCGGCGCCCGGCCCGCCCTCCTGCGCGCGCGCGCCGCGTGGCAGCTCGGGCAGGAGGACGCCGCCGAACTCGCCGCGCACGCCCGCCGCCTCGCCCGCGCGGAGGGGGACGCCGGGGCACTGGCCGCCGCCGCGACCCTGCTCGGCGAGGTGATGCTCTGGACCGATCCGCGCGCCGCCCTGCGCGCCCTCGCCGAGGGGCTCAAGGTCGCCGAACTCGCCGGAACCGGGGCCGACCCGCACCTCCTCGCGGTGCTCGCCCACACGCAGGCCGCCGTCGGCAGCCGCGAGAAGGCGGCGCGCACCGCCGCGAAGGCCCTCGACCGCAGCCTGCCCCGCAGCCCGGCGCGGGTGCTCGCCCTGCTCGCCCTCGGGCGGGAGGAGGAGGCGCGGGCGGAGGCGAGGGAGGGAGAGTTGGGAGACGTGTGGGGGCGAGCGTTTCTCGTCGGGGATCAGGCCCGCTAGGCCAGCCCCGACTCCGCCCACGCCTGCCCGAGGGGAACATACGGCGGCGGGAGGATGAACACCTTCGGGCCGGGGTTGCCCTCCAGGTACACGCTCTCGTAGGTCCACACGTTGCGCTCCTGCATGAGAACGTAGAGGGCTGCCCCGTCCGCCAGCTCCCCGGCGGGAAGGGACAGCCGGGCGCGGTAGGCCGCCAGGAAGGGCACGCCCAGGGCCGGGTCCAGCCTCAGACTGAGGTGCAGGCAACGCACGACCTCCCAGGCGCGGGGGGCGAGGCGGGTCCCCTCCCAGTCGATCAGGGCGATGGGCCGCTCCCCCTCGAAAAAGACGTTCCCGTCGTGGTAGTCGCCGTGCAGGAAGCGCGCGGGAAAGGCGGGCGGGCAGTCGGGCAACGGCGAGGTTCGCAGGTACGCCAGCCGCTGCCGGGTCCTCTCCAGCGCCCAGCCGTCCACCTCGTCGGGGCGGGGCAGGGCGAGGATGACCGCGCGCACGCGCTCCAGCCGCTCGACGGTGCGCTCCACGCTGGACACCCCCAGCCCGGGAACCTCGAACGGCGCGGAGACGGGGAGACGGTCATGGAGGTCTGCGAGAAGGGCGCCGAGGGCCGCCGCGTGGGCGGGCGTCAGCTCCCCGCGCGGGGCGGGGGCCCCTGGGGCGACGGGAAAGAGGGCGGCGAACGCCTCTCCCAGTCGCCCCACCGTCCCTCCTGCCCGCCTCTCCAGCGGCCTGGGTGTCGGAATACCCGCCCCCACAGCGAGCGCAATCGCCGCGTGTTCCCGCTCGACCCGGGCCCGGTCCTCCGTGCGGTAGACGCGCAGGTGAAGGTCTCCCGCCTCCGCCCGCACCCGGAAGGCCCCGTTGATGCTCCCGCCGGGGAGGGAGGCGACGCCCCACACCGTTCCCACGTCCCAGACCCGTTCGACTTCCTCTGCCCTCATCCCGGCACCACGTCCAGCCGCCTGAGCCCGCGGATGACGAAGCCGCCCACGTACTCGGGCTCCGAGCCCGGGTCGGCGAGGCGCAGCTCCGGGAAGGCGCGGGCTAGGGCGCGCAGGCTGAGGGCAAGTTCAAGACGCGCGAGGGGGGCTCCCAGGCAGTAGTGGATGCCCAGCCCGAACGTCAGGTGCGGGTTGGGGTCGCGTGTCAGGTCCAGCGTGTCGGGCCGCTCGAAGCGCCGCGGGTCGCGGTTGCCGCTCGCGTACAGCAGCCCCACCCTCTCGCCGGGGCGCAGCCGCTCGCCGTGTACGGTGACCTCCTCCAGCACGTACCGCTCGAAGAGGGGCAGGGGCGTGTCGAAGCGCAGCAGTTCCTCGGTGGCCGTGCGGAACAGGGGCAGGCTGTCCGGGCGCGGCGCCGCCTCCACGAGCGTTCGCCACTGGCCCGGTTCCCGCAGCAACGCGAGCACGCCCGCCGAGAGACCGTTGACCGACGCCTCGTGCCCGGCGTTCAGGAGCAGGATGCAGGTGTCGACCAGTTCGCGCTCGCTGAGGCGGTCGCCCCCCTCCTCCGCCTGCACGAGGGCGGTGATCAGGTCGTCCCCTGGGGCCCGCCGCCGCTGGTGGGCCAGCTCACGCAGCAGGGCGCTGAACTCCAGCACGGCCCGCTCCGCGTCCGCCTGCTCCCCGGGGGTGAAGGTCGGCTCGTACAGCCGCACGATGGCCGCCGACCAGGGGCGCAGGTGGGGCCGTTCCTCCTGCGGCACCCCGAGCAGTTCGGCGATGACGGTCACCGGGAGGGGCTCGGCGTAGTCGGCCACGAGGTCGAAGCCACCCGCCCCCACCTGCGCGAGCTGGCGGGCGAGGAGCGCCTCGATTCGCCCGGCCAGGGCCTCCACCCGCCGCGGCGTGAAGGCGAGGCTCACCAGCGAGCGCAGCCGGGTGTGCTTGGGCGGCTCGGAGTCGAGGAGATGGTTGCCGTTGAAGGCGTCGAAGTTCGCCTGGGCGGGGTCGGGCGGCGGCCAGCCCAGCTCGTCGCGCGAGTAGCGGTGCAGGGCGCTGCGCCCGAAACGGCGGTCGCGCAGCAGGGCGGCGATATCCGCGTGGCGGGGCAGAAAGACGCGGCCCAGCCGGGGGTCACGGAAGGCGGGCGTCTCCTCCCGCACCCGCGCCAGCCACGGAGAGGGGTCCCGCACGAAGGCCGGGTCGGCCAGGGGCAGCGCGTACTCGGGCAGGGGCATGGGTCCAGGCTACGGCAGACGCCGGGGGGTCCCCTCCTCCCGCCGAGCCTGACCTCAACCCGCCTCTGTTATTTTCCTCACGTTGACTGGGGAGCGAAGGCGGTGTAGCCTTCACTGACCAAAGTTGAGTTAAGGGTGGAACCGCTTCCGAAGAGGGGCGGCAGGCCTGTGGCCTGGATGGGTCCACCCCGGAGGATGCATGAGAAAAGCACTTGCCGTTGTCAGCCTCGTCGCCGCGTTCGGTGCCGCCAGCCAGGCGGGGGCCGTGACGCTCACCCTGGCGTGCGGGGCCGTGGGTCAGGAACTCGAACTGTGCAAGGCGGGGGCCGACCGCTGGGCGAAGCGGACGGGCAACACGGTCCGGATTTTCGAGAGCCCGAACCTCACGAACGACCGCCTGGGCCTGTACCAGCAGCAGCTCGCCGCGCGCAGCAGCGACATCGACGTGTACCAGCTCGACATCATCTGGCCGGGCCTGCTGAGCCAGCACTTCGTGGACCTGAAGGGCAAGGTGCCCGCCGCGGAGCTCAACCGCCACTTCCCGCGCATCGTCGAGGCGAACACCGTGAACGGCAAGCTCGTGGCGATGCCGTGGTTCACGGACGCGGGGCTGCTGTACTACCGCACCGACCTGCTGAGGAAGTACGGCTACTCCGCCGCGCCGAAGACCTGGGCCGAACTCGCCACGATGGCGAAGAAGATTCAGGACGGCGAGCGCCCGTCGAACAGCACCTTCGCGGGCTTTGTCTTCCAGGGCAAGAACTACGAGGGCCTGACCTGCGACGCGCTGGAGTGGATCAGCTCGTTTAACGGCGGCACCATCGTGGACAACACGGGCCGCATCACCATCAACAACCCCCGCGCCGCCCAGGCGCTCGACACCGCCGCGAGCTGGATTCGCAGCATCAGCCCGGCGGGCGTGACGACCTACGGCGAGGAGGAGGCGCGCGGCATCTTCCAGTCGGGGAACGCGGCCTTCATGCGCAACTGGCCCTACGCCTACGCGCTCGGCCAGAGCGAGGACTCCAAGGTCAAGGGCAAGATCGGCGTGGCGCCCCTGCCCGCGGGCCCCGGCGGCAAGCCCGCCGCGACGCTCGGCGGCTGGAACCTCGGCGTGAGCTCCTACTCGAAGAACCAGGCGGCGGCCATCGAACTCGTGCGCTACCTCACCGGCCCGGAGGAGCAGAAGATCCGCGCCATCGAGGGGGCCTACAACCCCACCATCTCGGCGCTGTACCGCGACCAGGCGATCTTGAAGGCCAACCCCTTCTTCGGCAGCCTGCTCAGCGTGTTCACGAACGCGGTGCCGCGCCCCTCGGCGGCCACCAAGGGCAAGTACAACCAGGTCTCGCAGGCCTTCAGCACCGCCGTGAGCAACGTGCTCAATGGCCGCTCCAAGGGCCAGGCGGCGGTCGCGCAGCTCTCCACCGAACTCGCCCGCATCAAGGGGCGCGGCTTCTAAAGCCCGCACAGCGCGCGGGTGGGCCCACCCGCCCCTGAGCGCCCCCCGGGGGACGTCCACAGCCTGGGCGTCCCCCTTCTCCTTTCTTCCGGGCCGCGAGAGCGCAATCCTTTGCATTCACCTTCTCCTCGCGCGCCCCTCATCCAGGCGCCGGGTCCGGGGTTCAGGCTGAGGTTGAGCAAACACCTGACCGCGGGCTGACGGCCCCCAGCCTCTCGCCGCCGTTTTCCTCGCCGCTTCTTGGCCGTGGCCGACCGCGCTCCGGCACACCACCCCCGCCGTCCCCACCCTGCCGGGGGCGCCGGGCGAGACAGGGGGCAATCCATGACCACCAAGGCCACACCTCCCGGCGCCGTAGCTCCCACCCGCAGGCGGGGCATCGAGACGGCCCGCGCGCGGCAGGCGATCTGGCTGCTGCTGCCGACCCTGATCGCCATCGCGGTCGTGGCGGGCTATCCGCTCTACCGCACCTTTTTCTTCTCGCTGTTCGAGGCCAACCTCACCACGCCCGACCAGCGTTCCTTTCTGGGGCTGGGGAACTTTTGGTTCACCACCGACGAGGGCGTGCCGCTGGGCTTCTTGCAAGACCCCAAGTGGTGGACGGCGGTGCGCAACACCCTGCTCTTCACGGTCGTCAGCGTCTTTCTGGAGACGGTCCTGGGCGTGATCATCGCGCTTGTGGTGAACAGCGCCTTCAAGGGGCGGGCCTTCCTGCGCACGGCGATGCTGGTGCCCTGGGCGATTCCCACGGTGGTGAGCGCGCAGATGTGGGCGTACATGTACAACGACTCCTTCGGGCTGGTCGGGCGCGGGCTGCTGGGCGGTCAGGCGCTCCTCGCCGACCCCAGCACCGCGATCTGGGCCCTCATCGCGGTGGACGTGTGGAAGACGACCTCTTTCATGGCGCTGCTGATTCTGGCGGGGCTGCAAAGTCTGCCGGGCGACATGTACGAGGCCGCCGACATGGACGGCGCGAGCAAGTGGACCCAGTTCTGGCGGCTGACGCTGCCCCTCTTGAGACCCGCGCTGCTCGTCGCGCTGGTCTTTCGCAGCCTCGACGCCCTGCGCGTCTTCGACATCATGTACGTGATGCTGGGGGCCAACAACGCCGCCTCGACCAGCATGACGGGCTACGCCCGGCAGGCCATGATCGACAACTCGCTCCTGGGCCTGGGCAGTGCGGTCGCCGTGGCGATCTTCCTGATCATCATGGTGATCGTCGTCATGTACGTCACCGCCTTCCGGGTGCGGTTCGACTGAGGAGGTCCTTGCGCCATGTACCTGAAACGCACCAACCCGTTCCTGTTCTACCTCCAGCGCGTCCTCTTCTACCTCCTCGTCCTCGCCATCGCCGTGTACCTGCTCTTCCCCTTCCTGTGGGCGGTCCTGACGAGCTTCCGGCGGGCGGGCGACCTCTTCTTGCCGCCGCTGCAATTCATCGCCGCGCCCTCCACCCTGAGCAACTACACGCAGGTCTTCACCAACCCCGGCTTCCAGCGCGGGTTGCTCTTCAGCCTGGTGGTGGCGGTGGCGTCGGTGCTGATCAGCCTGCTGCTGGGCAGTTTCGCCGCCTACGCGCTGGGACGTTTCAAGTTCAAGGGCAAGGCCCTGATCCTGTACATCATCCTGGCGGTCAGCGTCTTTCCGCAGATCGCGGTGCTTGGCGGCCTCTTCACTCTGGTGCAGACGACGGGCCTGTTCAACAACCCCGTCGCGCTGATCTTCAGCTACCTGATCTTCACGATCCCCTTCACGGTGTGGGTGCTGACCTCCTTCGTGCGCGACATCCCGGGCGAGCTGGAGGAAGCCGCGCTCGTGGACGGCGCCTCGCCGCTCCAGACGCTCTTCCGGGTGCTTTTCCCCGTGATGATGCCCGCGCTCGTGACGACCGGGCTGCTCGCCTTCATCAACTGCTGGAACGAGTACCTCTTCGCGCTGACCTTCACGAGCTCCAACCGCACGGTGCCCGTGGTGATCGCCAACTACTCGGGCGCCTCGCAGTTCGACCAGCCGTGGGGGCCGATCATGGCCGCGAGCATCGTGGTCACGGTGCCCCTGATCATCCTGGTGCTCGTGTTCCAGCGCAACATCGTCTCCGGCCTGACGGCGGGCGCGGTGAAGGGCTGATCGCCAGCACCGCAACAAGGAGGAGGGCCACCTCGCGCGGGGTGGCCCTCCTTTTGCCGTCCTTACTTTGGAACAGACCGGTGCCATAACTTTCCTGAAGGAGGAAAACGGTAGCATGAAACCCCCTACGATCTCCGATAAGACAGCCGCGTTTCTACTGAAATCGTTTGGCGTGCTAGCCGTCATTACCTTGGTCACGGCGCTCTTTTGGCCTGGTGGCCGTGAGTACGCTTGGGCAGTGTTGCAGGCGCTTTTGGTGGGTGCTATCGCAACGGTGGCGTGGTGGATGCGGGGAGGTCCTGGCATTTGAGTCCTGACCCCTGCTGCCCCTTCCCCTTACCGCCCCTGCGCCTTGCGCTGCGCCTCGTCGAGCGCCGCTCTCGCGCTGAGCTTGCCGGTCGTGGCCTGGCTGATCGCGTCTTCGAGGTAAAAGGTCCACTGCTCGAAGGCGGGCGCGGTGGGGCGCGGCTGCGCCCGGTCGAGCTGGGCGTGGGCGGCCCTGATCTGCGGGTTCTTGGCGTACCAGTCATTCAACAGCGGAGCCACGCTGCGCCGGGTGGGCACGTAGGCGGTGGCCTTGACCCACTCGGCGAGGCGGGCGGGCTCCATCAGGAACTGCCAGAAGGCCAGCGCCCCGGCCTGCTCCTGGGGGGAGGCGCCCTGCGGCACGACGAGGTGCGCGCCGCCCAGGGGAAGCATGCAGCCTCCCGCCCCCCCGCAGGGAAAGGGCGCGATGCCGAGCTGGAGGAAGGGGAGCTTGCGCGCGTCGGTCCAGTTGGCGACGCTGGCGGCGACGAAGACGTTTTGCCCGCGCGCGAAGTCGAAAGCACCGCGGGTGGCCTCCGAGAGCCTGCGCGGCTGGGCGAGTCCGGCGGCACTCATGCGGGCGAGCTGGGTGAGGGCCTCGACCGCCTCCGGGCCGTTGAGGTTGGGTCTGCCGCCGACCACGAGCGAGCCGCCCCGCGACTCGACGTTCGCCTCGAAGGTCCAGGCGTCGGCGGCGGCGACGAGGGGACGCCGCCCCCGGGTGGCGAGCTGGCGGCTCACGGCCTCGACCTCCGCCCACGTCCCCGGAACCGCCGCCCCCGACCGGCGCAGCGCGCCCGCGTTGTACATCAAGACGGGCACGCTGACGTTCCAAGGCAGGCCGAAGCGTTTGCCGCCGACCTCGCCCGCGCGCCAGACCGGGGCGTAGAGGTCGCGCGTCAGGTCCCCCGGCAGGGTACTTGCCACCCGGGAGAGGTCGGTGAGCCGCCCGTCCGCCGCCAGCCGGGCGAAGCGGGTGAACTCGACCTGAGCGAGCGGGGGGGCCTTCCCGGCTCCCAGCGCGGCCTGGAGCTTGTCGTTGAGTTCGCGGTAGTTGCCGCCCGCCACGGGCACGACTTCGTAAGCGGACTGCGAGCGGTTGAAGGCCTGGGTGTAGCCGGTGACCGCCCCCTGATCCATCGCGTGCCAGAACTCGATGCGCAGGGGAGCGGCCTGCGCGGACACGGCGAGAAGGAGGGCCGAGGTCGTCAGGAAGGGCGGTAGGGCGAGGCGGCGCATGGGGGTCAGGATAGCGGGCGCGTCTTGCCGCAGCCTGACCCGGCCCTCTCTGACGTCAGGGTGAGGGCAAATCGCAGAAGGGTGGCCGCCTTCTGGCAACCTTTCCGAGCGGAGTGGGCGCCTGACACAGGCGACAACGGGATGGCGCGACGCCCTAAGGCAGCACCGGGTAGAGGTCCACCCGGCTGCCGGGCCGCACGTCCTCGCGCGCGGCGATGCCGACCGAGGCGCTGGGGCCGCTGCGCCCGCTCAGGCGGGTGAGGAGGTCGACGAACTCGTTCACGTCGAGGCCCCCGTTGGCGATGTACTCGCTGGGCACCCCCCGGGTGGTGAGGTCGGACACCGTGTCCTGCACGAGGCCCTGAATCTGGGCCTGCACGCGGCGGGGGTCCGCGCCCAGGGCCACGTCCATGCGGCGGATAAGCTGGCCGCCCCGGTAGAGGGTGCTGTTGGGACGGGCCTCGCAGGCGAGGTCGACCGGGAAGCCCACCGCCGTGTTGTTCGCCGCGCGGCACTGCACGAAGGTGCTGGCGTTCAGCCCGCGCAGCCTCGCCTCCAGGGCGCTGCGGGCGGGCGCGGGCAGCCGGGCGGCGGGCGTGCCCCGTGCCCCCCGCGAGGTGGCGGCGGCGGCGGCGCTCACCAGGAAGGTGTCGAGGTTGCGGACACCCGGCACCACGCCCGCGTATACGAGGTCGTTCTTGGGAAAGGCGAGGTCGGCGTTGCGGCTGGCGCTGAGTTCGGTGCGGGCGCTGGAGTATTCGTCCTGCAACTTGCCTAAGCTCGCGCGGGTGCTCGCGAGGTCGCGGGCCAGCGTCTCGTTCGCCGCGCGCAGGTCCGCTTGCTGGGCACGCAGCGAGGCGAGGTCGGCGCGCACCCGGTCGCGCTCGCGCAGGGCAGCGTCGCGCTCCAGGGCGGCGGCCTCGCGGTCACGGGCCGCCGCGTCGC